>JAAEPT010000162.1 GCA_024232295.1 Cytophagales bacterium | reverse complement strand
TTTATCTTCTGAGTTATGATACTATCAGTGGTATTGTACACTAGGGTATTGAGATATGAGTTTAATGGAATATAAACTTTCCCTAAATCTATTTGCTTTACATTTGGAATATCTACCACATCAAAACTTACAAAACCTAAGCTCTGAAAACGAACGTGTACAGGTTTATCATGAGGAACATATAAGGTAAAGTTTCCATCAACATCTGTATAAGTTTCAATAACTTTTTCTCCCAAAAGAACTACATGAAAGCTTGGTAATGATTCTCCATCATCTGCATCCAATACAGTTCCTTTGATTGTTCTTGACCAAGCAAAAAAACTCAATAATAAACCTATTCCTAATAAAACTGTTCTATGCATCATACTTAAATTAGCATTTTGTAAGGAAAAGGGTTGTCTTGTTAGTTCAATAAGTTTTTCAATTCATTCAATTTCAATAGAGCTTCAATAGGACTTAATGAATTAACATCTAAGTCTTTCATTTTTTCAACTAACTCTGATTGTTTTGGATCTTGAGGTTCAAATAAACTCAATTGAAAGTTGTTTTTAGGCATTTCTTCCAACTTTTCCTTATTGTAATCAAGAGACTTATCCTTTTCCAGTTGCATCAAGATTTCATTGGCTCTTAGCACCACGTTATTAGGCATACCAGCCAATTGAGCTACATGAATACCAAAACTATGTTCACTACCACCCTCTTTTAGCTTTCTCATGAAAATAATCTTATTCTTAGCCTCCTTCACAGAAACATTAAAGTTTTTGATGCGAGGAAAATCATTTGTTAATTCATTCAATTCATGATAGTGAGTTGCAAAAAGTGTTTTGGCTTTGGCAGTTGGGTGGTTGTGTAAATATTCTACAATAGACCAAGCAATTGAAATTCCATCATAAGTACTTGTTCCTCGACCAATTTCATCCATCAACACAAGGCTTTTTCCACTCAAATTATTTAGAATACTTGCTGTTTCGGTCATTTCCACCATAAAAGTTGATTCTCCTTGTGATAAGTTATCAGAAGCTCCTACCCTTGTAAATACCTTATCAACCAAACCAATTTTGGCACTTGTAGCAGGAACAAAAGAACCCATTTGAGCCATCAAAGAAATAAGAGCCACTTGACGTAAAAGAGCTGATTTACCTGCCATATTAGGACCAGTAATAATCATAATTTGTTGGCTTTCATTGTCAAGATAGACATCATTTGGAATGTATTGTTCTCCTGTAGGCATTTGTGTTTCAATAACAGGGTGTCTACCTTCCTTAATATTAATTACAGAATCTTCTTCCAAAATTGGACAATGATAGTTGTTGTGCATAGCCACTTGAGCAAAAGACAACAAACAATCTAACTTAGCCAATACACGAGCATTTGCTTGAATTTCCTTTACAAACTCTCCTGCTCTTAATACCAAGTTATTAAAAAGCTCAAATTCAATTCGGTTAATCTTTTCTTCTGCTGTAATAATCTTCTCTTCATACTCCTTTAATTCTGGAGTGATGAAACGCTCAGCATTCACCAATGTTTGTTTACGAATCCAATCTTCTGGAACTTTGTCAGCATGAGTTTTAGAAACTTCGAGATAATAACCAAAGACCTTATTGTAGGCTACTTTGATTTTTGGAATGCCTGTTTTTTCCATTTCACGCTCTTGTAATTGGCGTAAATAATCTTTTCCAGAAAAAGCAATTGCCCTTAACTCATCTAATTCTTGATGAATTCCCTCTTTCATCATGTTTCCTTGATTGGTAACAATTGGAGGGTTTTCACTAATTTCTTTCTCAATTTTATCCCTTAAAACCTCACATAAGTTTAAGCGATTACCCAAAGCTCTCAAGCTTTCTTGTGAAGACTTTGTCAAATTTCCTTTAATTGGAACAATCTGATTTAAGGCCCTCTTTAATTGTAATAATTCTCTTGGATTAATTCTACGAGCAGCCACCTTAGAAATCAATCTTTCTAAATCACCAATTGGTCTAAGGTATTGTAAAAATTCCTCTTCAAAAGTATCATTTTCCACAAAAGCAGAAACAATTGCCAAACGCTCTTCAATTGGAGCTTTGTCTTTGAGAGGTAATAAAACCCATTTTTTTAATAACCTTCCTCCCATTGGAGTAATGGTCTTATCCAAAATATGAATTAATGGAACACCGGATTCATGTTGTGGAAAAACTAGTTCTAAGTTGCGAACAGTAAATTTATCCAACCAAACATAATGCTCTTCTTCTACACGAGAAATGCGAGAAATATGCTGAATCTCCTTGTGTTCTGTTTGCTCCAAATAAGAAAGTACAGCACCTGCTGTAATAATTCCTAAAGGCAAATTGTCAATTCCAAAACCTTTGAGTGTTGAAGTCTTAAAATGAGCAGTTAATTTCTCTACTGCATAATCCATTTTGAACACCCAATCCTCCAAATAATAAGTATTGAAATCTTGTCCAAAAGCTTCATAAAACAATTCTTTTTGGTCTTTGCAAAAAATAACCTCAGAAGGATTAAAGCTTTGTAATAGTTTATCAATGTATAGTTTATCTCCTTGTGCAGAGAAAAACTCTCCTGTAGAAATATCCACAAACGAAACTCCGACTTCTTTTTTATCAAAATGAATGGCAGCTAAATAATTATTGTGTTTAGTATCTAATACATTGTCATTATAAGATACCCCCGGTGTTACCAATTCGGTAACTCCTCTCTTTACAATTCCCTTTACACTCTTTGGGTCTTCTAATTGGTCACAAATTGCCACACGTTGTCCAGCTCTTACCAATTTTGGCAAATAAGTATCCAATGAATGATGTGGAAAACCTGCCAACTCAATATTAGAAGAACCATTGGCTCTACGTGTTAGGGTAATGTTTAGAATCTTACTTGACTTGATTGCATCTTCACCAAATGTTTCATAAAAATCACCTACACGAAACAAGAGCAAAGCCCCAGGGTATTTTGCTTTTATCTGATTATACTGTTTCATCAGTGGAGTTTCAGACTTACCTTTTTTAGCCATTTTGTTTCGTTTTTAATTTGGTGTTAGTATTCAATTTTCGGTTGGAAAGTTGCAAATTGCAATCATGAAGAAGCTCAAAACAGATGAACTTAATCGCCTTTCAATAGAAGAGTTCAAAAATACGAAAAAAAATCCGATTGTGGTGGTCTTAGACAATGTCAGAAGTTTGAATAATGTGGGTTCTGCCTTTCGTACTTCTGATGCTTTTGCAGTAGAAAAGCTTTATTTATGTGGAATTACAGGAACTCCTCCCAATCGTGAAATCAATAAAACAGCCATTGGTGCACAGGATAGTGTAAATTGGGAACATGTGAAAGAGACACAAACTGCTTTAGAAACACTGAAAAGTGAAGGCTATACAATTGTGGCTTTAGAGCAAACAGATGAAAGTAAAACACTTCAAGATTTTGCTCCTACACAAGAAAACAAATATGCTTTTGTATTTGGGAATGAAGTAATGGGTGTAGATGATAAAGCTTTAGCTTTGGTTGATGAATGTATTGAAATTCCTCAATTTGGTACTAAACATTCATTGAATGTATCCGTAACTATTGGAGTTGCTTTGTGGGATTATTTGGCCAAAAGTATTTAAAATCAAATTTATATTTAAAATGAAAGGATTAAACCTCATATTAATTTTTGCTCTCCTTTTGGGTACAAACTCTTGTTTTGTTGATAATGATGGAAAGCTTGTGAGCAGTAGAGAAAAAAGAAAAGAACTAGAGCAAGGAATTAATGATGTTCAAAAAAAGTTAGAGCAGACAGAAAAAGAACTTAAAAGAGTAAAAAGAACAATAGTTGATGCAAAAAGAGATAGTGTATATCGTTCTCTTCACTACCTTATTTTAGCAGGAACTCATCACCCTGATGTTAAAACGAGAGAAGCCATGCAAAAAGTTGAGAAAATCTATGCTAACTATGGTCTTAGAGTCATTGGGAAAAATTGGCAAGAACAAAGCAAAGATATTATCGCATTAACAAATGAGTTTGAGAAAAATAAAGATAGTATTAACACTACAATTACTATTGACTTAAAAGACATCTTAAATCAATTAAACACTGCTCAAGGTAATTTTCAAACTCAATATGAGGCTAACTAATAGCCTTCTATCAAAACAAAAAAGTGATAAAACTTATCATTTTATCACTTTTTAATATTTTTATTTTACCCAGGTCAATCTTGCCAGATAATCATAATGTTCTCCATCTATTATTTTTTCACAATGGAAACCATTTGCTGTAGCATAATCCTCTAAAATATCATATGCCACAAAAAGCCAATTAAAAGGAGGAGCAGTCCATTCTTTATATTTCAAGAAATACTGAATTTGCCCATAATAATCAGCATTTAGGTCTATAGCAGCAGAACCATCATCTTCCATAAACATATAAATAATATCAGAGCTATCTAATAAAATTTGTCCACCTTCATTTAAGTTTTTCTTGATATTTTGAAGAAATAGAGGCAAATCTTCCAATACCCCCACCATTCCAATACCATTCATTAAAAAAAGCATGGTATCAAATTTTTCTTCACCCAATGCAGTAATATTTTGAAGATGTGCATTTAGTCCACGTTCCTTCATTACTTCCACTGACAAACGAGAAATATCAATTGCCTTCACCTCTTCAAAGCCTTTTTCTTTGAGATAAATACTATGACAACCAGCACCTCCACCAGCATCTAGGATTTTTCCCTTACAAAGTTCCATTGCCTTTTTTTCCATAATTGGAAAATCTTTATGGCTACGAAACAAATACTCTCCACTTAGTTCCTCCCCTTCTGTTAGTGTGGTTTCTACATCTAGTACTGCATCTTTATCTCCTTGGTGATAGGCAAGAATTACTTGCCCCATTGGGTCTTTTTCTGGTTCTATTATCATTTTTTATTTCTTGGCTTTTTATAAATAGGCACTGTGCTACACGGTTCACCATACATTAATGTTTTGGCATAAGGTCTAAGCAAACGAAGTACTTCTGTATAAGCAAAAGTTGGTACCTCTTTATTACTACAACCTTTAATCACTACACGTGCATCTTCATAACTTGCCCAATCTATCTTATTTAATGCCTCCTGATAAAGACTTTGCTCTAATGCTTCTAATGAACCAAAAATCACCTTATTACAGATTGGTTCTAATACACTTGTCAGTAGCATATATGCCCATGTTGGCACAATCGCATCTACAGAACAGATAATGGCTACATTCTTTCCTTCATAGGTAGACCAATCATTTTCTTTTACAAATGCTCTAAAATCCTTTTCTCTTAATACCAAACCTTGAAAAAGATTATCTTTAATATCATAGACTACACGCTCACCTTCATGATAATAATCTTCCAAATTGAAGGTAATCAATCCACTGTTTGCAACTTTATTTACAATTTCTTCCATTATAATACTTTCTTTTTGGGTGTAGTAATATTAGGGGCTTTGAGATAAAAAGGTTCAAAATAAGCAACATCTTCAAAAGTTTCCTTAGTGTATTTTTCAAAGGCAATCTTACCCATACTACGAGCAGAAGGTAGTACATTGTTTCTGAAAATAGCATTTTCATGCTGAATAACTTCTACACATTTTTCTGTAGCATTCCCCACAAAAATAATCTCTTGTTGGCTTAATTCCTCTGCAAAAGATGATTCATCAATAATTTTTGCATAAGGTTTATCAAGTGCTTTATGCTCTTTGTCAAGCAACATACAATACACTTCCATTCTACGAGCATCTAGCAAAGGACAGATCAAAGCATTTGAATCTTCTACTTGGTAAGCTATTGCTTCCAAAGTGGAAACAGAAATTAATGGAATATCTAAGGCAAAACAAAGACCTTTAGCTGTAGAAGTACCTATTCGAAGTCCTGTATAAGAACCTGGTCCAGAAGAAACAGCAATGGCAGATAAATCTTGAAAAGTCATATTATGCTTTTTCAACAAATCTTCTATCATTAAAGTCAATTGTTCTGAATGAGATTTTTCTCCATTCAAATCTTGATAGTCCAACAATATTCCTTCTTGATGAATAGCAATAGAACAAATTGGTGTAGAGGTTTCAATGCTTAGTATTTTTGTCATTTTTCTAGGCTTTCGACAAAATTACGAAAGACTAATAAAATCAAATACTTTTTTGATGATAAAAGCACTTAAAAAGAAGAGGTAAATAAAACTAATGGTTTTGGAAGACCATTTTTGGGCAAATTTAACTCCAAAAGGAGCTGAGATAATCACCCCAACAGAAACTAATAAAGAAACAGGATAAACAATTAGCCCTTGTGAAGCTACAGAAATTTCACTGTTGGGTTGCTCCATAAAGTTAGAGATAGTCATCATAAGAGCTGTCACAGAAATAACTCCCAATGAAATTGCCTTTGCTTGTTTAATGTCTAGTCTGAGAAATGAATGAAAAATAGGAACCATTACTACTCCTCCACCTAAACCAGAAAGAGATGCAATTGTACCTCCTGCAATTCCTCCCAAGGAATACCAAGGCTTTTTCACATCATTTAACTCTACATTATCTTGTTGTTTATTGGTTTGAATAAATGTTTTAACCAACATATACACCAATAGAAAAATAACAACAACATTAAATTTATCTCTTGAAAACCATGAAGTATTTACCACAAAATGAAGCATTAGAAGTGAACTGAGAATACTTCCTACTGCTACTAATAGTATTTGTCTCCAATAGAATTGTTTGAGTCGAATAAGGGTAATATTTGCAGAAAAAGAGGCAAAAAAAACGGCAAAGATAGAATTAGCAATTGTGAACTGAGCCAACTCAGCTTCTTTAATTCCTAACTCTACAAATGCCATTTCTAGAATAAAGATATAAATAACTCCTCCTCCTATTCCGATCAGCCCTGCTAAGAAACCTCCCAGTAAGCCTGCTAAAAACAAAAGGAAATAGAGTTCTTCCATTTACATTTATGGATTTAATATTTTATTGTATTCCTGCTCATTATTTAATAATTCTCGTGCTTTCTTCACTTGATTATCAAACATCAATCCTGTCTTTAACTTTCCTTCCAAGAAATAATAACGTGCAGAAATTTCTTCAGCTAATAATCGTTTAATGATTTCTTCTGAATCATTAAACAATGTCTTTTTCAAATCAGTTACTTTATTTTGCAATTGCTGAATTTCTGGATTAATGTCCACTTTTATTGTATCACTTCCTAAGTCTTTCTTAAGAGCTTTAATTGTCTTGTCCAAAGGAATTTCATAAGCATAAGCCTTATCTCCAAGCCATGTTTTAAAATCTTCAAATTCTTGATGAGATAATACAAAATCTGCTGGACTTGCAATACTATCATGTTCATAATAATATTTTGTAGCAAAATCAAAAAGTAAATCTTTTCGCTTTAGATAACCTAATAATGGATTGTAAGTTAAATCATTGACAAGAACTACATCTGGAGCAATTCCTTTTCCATCATATACCACACGTCCATTGGCTGTATGAAATGCCACAGAGTCTGTAATACGAATCGCTTTACCATTCTTATCCTTTTGGCTGTAGTCAATTGCTTGGATACATCTTCCACTTGGAATATAATACTTAGCAGTTGTTACTTTTACCTTTGCGTTGTAACCAATATCTACAGTAGATTGTACAAGACCTTTACCATACGTTTGCTTTCCTAATACAACTCCTCTATCATAGTCTTGAATAACTCCTGATACAATCTCAGAAGCAGAAGCACTATAACCATTTACCAGAATCACTAAAGGAATGTCTTTATCAAGAACACGAGATTGCGTTTTGTGTGTACGATTCCATTTATCAACTTTACCACGCATGCTCACTACCTCTTTTCCTTTTGGAATAAATAAATTACAGATTGAAATAGCTTCACTCAATAATCCTCCACCATTATCTCTCAAATCAAAAATAATTTTTTTAGCACCTTCTCCTTTTAGAGATTCTAAAGCATTTTTGACTTCACTACCAGCAGTTCTTGTAAAACCAGTTAGTTGCATATAACCAACTTCATTATCTAACATACCATAGTAAGGAACACTATTTAACTGAATTTTTTCGCGAGTAACTTCAATAGGAATTAACTCATCTTTCCCATATCGCTTTACCTTTAAATTTACTTTAGTATTGGCTTGTCCCTTCAGAAAAGTTGTGATTTCGTTCATAACCTTCCCTTGGACATTTTGACCATCAATCTCTATGATTTCATCACCAGCTTTTAGACCAGCTTTGGTAGCAGGAGAATCTTTATAAGGAAGCACTACATTAACTTTCCCATTTCTAGTACTAATAATAGAGCCAATTCCTCCATATTGTCCTGTGCTCATTAAACGGAAATCTTCAATATCATCTTCTGGGATGTAATTAGTATAAGGATCTAAATCCTTTAACATTGCATCAATTCCAACACGCATTAAGCGATTAGGGTCAATATCATCTACATAGTACTGGTTGACTTCTTTATATACATCTGCAAGAATCTCAAGATTTTTCGCAATATCAAAAAGACGGTTATTTTGGCTTGTGAAGGCTAAAAAAATCAAAGAGACTCCACATAAAGCAGAGATAACTTTGACTCTGCGAGACAATTTTATCATACAATTAATTTTCTTCTTCTGAACTAACTAAACGTTCTAATCCTAAAATTAATTGTTTTTCGATAAAATGAAAGGATAATTTTTCTTTTGCTGTATAAATAAATGCAATATGTATATTCATTTTTTGTGCTCTTGAAGATTCAATCAACGAATGTTTGTTCTGTCGATAAGCTTCTCTAATTCTTCTTTTGATTAAATTTCGAGCAACAGCATGTTTAAAATTTCTTTTGGGAACAGAAATTAAGATTTGAGGCAAAGCAGTATCATCACCTTCATTTACCTCTTCTAAAAAATATTTTATTCGAAAAGGGTGCAAATAAAAAGAGGAGCCTTTTTGGAAAAGCTCCTGAATCTTTTTTTTACTGTGTAATCGCTCACACTTTGTTAAGGTATTTTTTTGAATATCCTTGGACATCAAATTATTTAACTCCTTTTCTTTCGTCAGAAACAGTTAATTTTTTTCTACCTTTTTTTCTTCTTGAAGCTAATACAGCTCTTCCAGCTACAGATGACATTCTAGTTCTGAATCCGTGCTTATTCTTTCTTTTTCTATTTGAAGGTTGGAATGTTCTTTTCATTTCAGTATCAATTTATAAAATACGAACGGCAAATTTAGTTTTTTTTTTTGAAAACGCAAATCTATGCCTTTCATTTCTACAAACTACTTGAAAAATTGATTAATAAAATAACCAACTTTCTGATTCCAAGGAAGATAATTATGAAGCTTTGGCAGCTTAAATGCATCTTCTATTATCTGAGGGCTAATTTGACCCCCTTTGAATAAACTTGCTTCATCATGAAAGATTTCCAAACTATAAAAATGATTATTCTTTACTGCAGAATAATAGTCATAAGTATGAAAGTGATGAGTGACCCAAGGTAAACAACCGTCAAAATTCTTCAGCTCAGCAGTTATATCATCAATGATTGGTAGATCTCCATCTGGAGTTGGTATATACTCTCCTACACTTCTAAAATTCATAGAGTACGTTTCAAGGTGATCAAATAGTAAAAAGCCTTCTTCCATAGAAAAACTTAGCCATTGAAAATTTTGCTGTTGATCAATCAATAACCATTCAGTCCAAGACCATTCGCTATCTTCATGAATCCCTCTATAGACAGACCAAGCTAAGACTTTATATTGTCTACCATTCAAATGACCTATCTGTCCCACTTGTAAAGGAATCAATGGTTTTTCTTCTCCTAAGAATTCATGAAACTTTACTTGTTCGCCTACTTTCGAAATAGCTGTATTACAATTCTTACATCGAATACTCAACTCTTCGTAGTCATAAGGACTTAGAGTTGTCTGGTGGCATTTAGGACAATCTATATACATAAGCTAATCTATTCGTTCTAACTGTATTTGGAAATTCTCATCAAAAAAGAGCTTTGCATTCATTTTTTCACCATTTTGAATAAAACCTTTAATTATGCTTGTCTTTCCCTTTTTTATTAACGAGTTAATTTGAGATTCTGTCAATTTTTTTCCTAAAATTTCAAATGGAATGATTGTTTTGCATCCTTTTGAGAAATTACTACAACCAAATGCAGACTTTCCTTGTAACATTTCTCCCTGTTTACACTTAGGACAAATTCTCTTTTCTACCTTTTCCTCGACAGGAGAAAAAACAGGAATAAAAGAAGTGTCTAACTCTACAATACCAGTTACAGATTTACCATCCAATTTAAAACCTTTAATTTTCCCTGTTTTCTTTTTTGAAATTAATGTTAAAATCTGCTTTTCTGTCAATTTCTTTCCAAATAATTCGAAAGGAACCTTAAAATCACAACCATTTGTATAACTACTACAACCAAATGCTGATTTTCCTTTCAAGACTTCTCCTTTCTGACATTTAGGACAAGTCTCGTTTTTATCTTTTGATTTTGTTGTTACGTTTTTTTTCTTTTTAGACTTTTCTTCCTCTACTTCAAAAGCAATTTTCTCATCTTTTTGCCCTTTTACTTCCTGAACAATCCCTCTTACCATTCCCTTCACTTCCTCCATCAAATCTTTTACATCATATTCTTTTCGTTCGATCTGACGAAATTTCGATTCCCAATGACCAGTTAATTCAGCAGATTTCAATAAATCATTCTTCACTTTATGTATTAAGTCAATTCCTGTTACTGTTGCTTCAATATTTTTACGGTTTCTTCGAATATATTTCCTTCGAAAGAGCGTTTCAATAATATTTGCTCTAGTAGAAGGTCTACCAATTCCATTTTCTTTAAGAGCTTCCTGAATATCTTCATCATCAACTTGTTTACCAGCTGTTTCCATAGCTCTCAACAAAGTAGCTTCTGTATAATATTTGGGTGGCTTTGTTTCTTTCTCTAACAAATCTGGTTTATGAGGACCTGTCTCACCTTTCACAAACTCTGGTAAAACCTGATCATCATCCTTGTCTTTCTGATTTGTATTCTTTGGATAAAGAACTCTCCAACCATCAGATAGAATTTGTTTACCTGTTGTTTTAAAATCTAGATTATCAACTTTTCCTAATACTTCAGTTTTAGAAACAATACAATCATCATAAAATACTGCTAAAAAACGTCTTGCAATTGTATCATATACTTTCTGTAAATCTCCAGTCAAACCACTTGCTGTATTATTAGTAGGAATAATGGCATGGTGATCTGTTACTTTCTTATCATTAAAGACCTGTGAACGCTTTTTTATCTTATTCTGAAGCAATGGACTAACAAAAGTCTGATAAGCTGTCATAGACTGTAAAATACCTTTAACTTGTGGATAAATATCATTAGGTAAAAAAGTCGTATCCACACGTGGATATGTAACTACTTTGCGTTCATACAAAGTCTGAACAGTTTTAAGTGTTTGTTCTGCTGTTAGACCAAACTTTTTATTACATTCTACTTGTAACGCTGTTAAATCAAATAACTTAGGAGGAGACTCCTTCCCTTTTTTCTTGGTAAAAGAAGTAATCCCAAAAGGTAATTCTTTAATTGTTTCTGTAAATTTTTGAGCTTCCTCTTTGTTTGAAAACCTTCCTTTGGTACAATTAAATACTACATCTTTATAAAGTGTTTTGATCTCCCAATAAGCCTCTGGTTTAAAGTTATTTATTTCTAACTGTCTATTTACAACCAAAGACAATGTTGGAGTTTGCACCCTACCAATTGATAAAACTTGTCCATATCCTCCATATTTTAATGTATATAGACGAGTAGCATTAATTCCCAATAGCCAATCTCCTATTGCTCTAGCACTTCCCGCAGCATACAGTAAGTCAAATTCACTGGCATCATATAGTTTAGAAAAACCATCTCGAATTGCTTCTTCAGTTAATGACGAAATCCATAAACGCCTAACAGGAACACTGCATTTTGCTTTATTTAATACCCATCGTTGAATTACTTCCCCTTCTTGTCCTGCATCACCACAGTTTATAACCTCAGTAGCACTTCCCACTAACTTCTCTATAATATTGAACTGTTTCTCAACCCCACTATCCTCAATCAATTTAATGCCAAAAGTGGTAGGGATAATTGGTAAATAGCTAAGATTCCAACGCTTAAGTTGCGGAAAATAATCTTCAGGCTCTTTTAGTGTACATAAATGCCCAAATGTCCAAGTAACTTGATAGCCATTTCCTTCATAGTAACCATCTTTTCTTTGTTTGGCTCCTATAATATATGCGATTTCTTTGGCTACACTAGGTTTCTCAGCAATACAGACTTTCATATAAGTAGTTTTATTTTATCACAAAAATAAAGGATAATTTTCTATAAAGACAAAAAGAGCCTGTCTATATAGACAAGCTCTTTTTATTATTTTGATACGAAAAAATTAGTTTAGAATTCCCACAAGTTGTGCTCAAACTCTAATAATTCGAATGCTTTCCATTGAGAAGCCATGATACCAGTTTTTGGATTACCATAGATATCTTCTAAATAGTTATCTTCTGCGTTTGAAACTTTCACAATATAAGAAGAGAACATTCTTAATTCGAATGCGTCTGCTAAGTTGTGGTGCATTGCATCATTTTGAGGGTTGTACCAAACAGCATCTTGGTTATTAGGAAATACCTTGTCCACTAATTCTTTGTAAGAAAAAGAAGCAATAGGAATTTCAATACCTTTGATGTTATCTGGGTTATCTGCAGGTACAACGAAAGTTAAAGCTAAAATATCGTAGTACATTACAGATCTCTGCTTATCAAAGATTAAGTCTTCTTTGATTTCCATTTGATACAATGTTTTAGGGAAGTAATATTCAGCACCAGCATCCGCACTTGCATCTTCACAAGTACAATCACCATTGTCATCATACTCTTCACACTCACACTCATCATCATCTCCTGTATCACCCATATCAGGTAAAGTGATTGCTTTTATAAAATCTTCTTTTGAAAGTTTTGCACCAGCATCCAAAGAATCAGTAGCATAAGGAGTTAATTTATCAGCAAGTACTGCATCAATTACCAACTTAGAAATCCACTTTCCTTCAGAAAATAATGGTTGGTTTTGTAATTCTCTCAAATCCAACTTTCTGTAAACAGTCTTCTTATACATGATGTCAGACTCATGTATTCTTTTTGTTGATAAATGGTTATAACCATCATCATCTTGAATGTGCAATTGAGCGAACGCAAGGCTCATTCCCAATAAAGCACTCATTAAAAACACAACTAATTTTCTCATATCAACACCTATTTTTATTCTAATTAATCAGTCAAAGGAATGTTAATGATCGTTGTAGGGATCTTAACAACCTCATCCTTATTTAAGTAGTTCTTACGCTTAACTTCTTTCACATCAATTAAGATACGATCACCTGGTCTTGCTTTTGCAGCAAAAGCAGATAAGTTCGCAGTACTACTTGTTACTTTTTTCTTAGATAAAGGACGCTTACCTCTTACTAACATAACTTCCCATTCAGAAACTCTAAAACGAGCATCTTTTGGTAAGAATTCTTTGAAAGAAGCATCAGCAATCGCCTTCATCTTAATAGAACGAGGACCTGGAGCCTTCATTCCTTTCTTTTGATCTACTGGCTTTCCTTTACCATATGCTACAATTGTAGGCTTAGGTACTTGTCTTACTTTAAAAGTCTCTGTACCGATTTTAGCACCTCCACTATTTACAGTAATAGCAACTTTTCTAGCACCGTTAGGAATAATAGTAACCAAACCTTTCTTAGCACCTTTCTGTACTGTACCACCAGTTGCAGAAAAACTAGGATCATACAAAGAACCTAAAGCAGGAACTTGAATATTCAACTCGTTTCCACAGTTGTTGTACAATGCAGATACTGAAGCAGATTGTACTTGAATAACTGGCTTAGTAACTGTATATTTCTCAACAACTTTGAATGTAGTATCACCAGAACCTGTAGGTTTTTTGATAGTGATAGTACCAGTCCAAGACTTTTGAGCTTTTCCTTCTTTATCATAGTTTCCAGCAGAAGCTTTGAACTTAACTTTACCCATACCTCCAATTACATTGATAGAACGACCACCAAATGTCATTTTAGGTTGAATTTTATCAGAAGAAGCAGAAATAAACATTTCAGCTTTATACTCAGTACCAGCAGCAATTACTTTAGACTCTGGACGAACCATTGCAAATACCTTATCAAATTTAAAGTCAGCAGCACCTACTACCGCCTTTAATTGCTCTAAGATTTCACCTTCATAAGTAGCAACTTTTGCTTGTTTTTCTGTCAAGAACGCTAAAGAAGCAATCATTGGAGTGTGATCAAAGTTTAAGTGAGCGAAATCTTTTGTTTTTGCTCCTTCAATCAATTCCTTTCCTGAGTTTTGATCAACGAAAATTGGATCATCCTTACCTGCTAATGCTAGTTTTGGATATTTCTTAACAGCTCCAGCTGAATCACCTACAGCTTCAGCAACATGACCAGCTACAACATTTAAGTAATCAATATACTCATTCAAGTCTTTCTCCAACTTATATGCAGCTCCATCTTTCTTATCTCCTTGACCTAATAGTAAAAGAGAAGATTTATCAGTATCCTTTACACCAATAATAGAATTATTTTCAGGATTTCTACCTCCTGTTACTTCAATCAATTCTTGCTTAATTTTTTCAATCTCTGCAATCAAGTTTGAAGATTTCTCATGAAGACCTTGAGCTTCCTCTAGGGCTTTCACCTCTTTTGGCTTATTACCACGTTCCGCTACTTTTGTTGCAATATTTGACAAAATAGCTTCACTTTTCTCTTGAGACTCATTAACAAAAATCCCTAGTGATGTATTTAACTGGCTGAACTTTACCATGATCTCAGCACCTACTTGCAATGCAAGTAAAGCTAAGAGTACAAGGTACATCATACCAATCAGTTTCTGTCTTGGCGTTTCCTTACCTCCTGCCATTGATAAATAAGTTTATAATGTTTAACAAATTTTAAAATATAACTACAAAGAATAATTTAAAATTATCCTTTCATTGCAGTTAACATGTTACCATAAACCTTATTTAACTGAGACAAGTTTCCAGATAGCTTAGACAATTCTTGTTTAAATTGCTCAGTATCTTTAGATGCATCAGACATGTTTTGCATAGCAACAGATAAGTTAGCATGGAATTTATTCATTGCTTTCAAGTGACTGTTAGCATCTTGTAATTCCATTTCATAAACAGCATTCAATGAACTTAAATTCTTAGTTACATTTTGAACTTGAGTATGGTACTCACCAGCATCTACAGCAGCATTAGACATTCCTTCCATTGCTTTTGCAGTAGCAGCATATTGCTGAGACATAGTCTCTAAAGAAGTAGTAGCTTTTTGAGCAGTTTCTGCATATTTTTCAGAAGCTACAGCAGCATTTGTTAAAGACCCCATTCTTTCAACATTAGAAGACAAGCTATTTAATCCCTCTCCTAATCTATTAATAGTATCTTGATTAACATTAGCACCAGCTAACATATCTCCTAATTGACCTGTTAAATCAGCATTCTCAGAAACAGCAACACCTGTCTCATCTTCATACTCATCATCATACTCACCATCGAAATCATCCGCTAACTGAGGGTAAACTTTAGTCCAATCTGGATCTTTGTGAACTGGAGCAAAAGCAAACATTATAAATAATAATGCCTCTGTACCTAATCCTACAATCAACATGATACTTGCACCTGGATAGTGCTGAATTTTAAATAAAGCTCCTAAGATTACAACTGCCGCACCCAAACCTGTAATAATTGGGGCAATATCGTTATAAAACTTATCCTTGAATCCACCTTTTGCACTCATTTTTCTCTTTTTTTTAAAGGGTTTAAAATTAAATTAACAACAACTAAATTATATAAAACATAAGAAATAAAAACTTCTTAAAATTCTGCACCTGAAGAACGACCTAAGTAAGTCATCACACATCTAAA
The DNA here is from genome assembly GCA_024232295.1 of Cytophagales bacterium. GTDB lineage: Bacteria > Bacteroidota > Bacteroidia > Cytophagales > JAAEPT01 > JAAEPT01. The sequence continues at coordinate 15,072 of JAAEPT010000162.1, read as the reverse complement.
TCCAACATAAGACTTAGAAGTATCTTTGTACTCATATGTTCTAGTACCTGTCTCTAAGTAATATGCGATATCTTTCCAAGAACCACCTCTAATTACTTTTCTCATTTCTGTTTTCTTGAAATAAGTTGGGTTCAAATCCCAAACAGTAGGAACTGAAGAAGGATTATAAGCATCTTCACACCATTCAGAAACATTTCCTGCCATATCAAACAAACCATAGTCATTAGAGAAATAAGCAGCTACCGGAGAAGTATACATAAAACCATCATCATAATAGTTACCTCTACCTGGCTTAAAGTTAGCTAACATACATCCTTTTGCATTACGGATATAAGGGTTACCCCAAGGATATTTAGCCATATCACGACCACCTCTTGCAGCATATTCCCACTCAGCTTCAGAAGGCAAACGGAATCTTGGATTCTCAAACATTCCATTATCAGTTCTCCAAGTATTCATATACTCAGTTCTCCATTCACAGAAATATTTTGCAGCTTCCCAATCAACACCTACCACAGGATACTCATCAAAAGCAGGGTGCATATAATAGTACTCCATCATAGGATCCCCCATATGGTGAGTAAAATCTTTCATCCATACTGTTGTATCTGGATATAATTGCTTCATTACATAATCCTCTCCTAACACATCGATAGAATCTTGTAAAATAGCATCCATAAACTGACGATATTCATTATTTGTGATTTCAGTTTCATCCATATAGAATCCACCAATCGTCATTTGTCTATTTTGGTTAACCAAAGTATTTGGCACATCCTCATCAGCTTGTCCCATATGGAACGTCCCTGAAGGAGCGACAATCATACCATAAGGTACACTTTGCGTCCAACCTACACGATCTGGCACACCAACAAGGTCACCTCCACCTTGGTAGCCACTAGAACAGCTTTGCAACAAAAGGGCAGCCCCTAATGCACAAGCTAAAGTAAATTTACTAATAACACTCATATAATTCATAACACTAAATTTAATTAGTTCACACTCTTTTACATTCTTTTCCAAAAAGAATCATTTTCTAATTAATAGAAAATATTTGACAAGTACAAACTCGCACCTTAAAAAGTTACAAGTTTTACTTAATCAAAGACAATTCCTTTTTATAATAAGTACACAATTTGAAGAAAAAATATAATAATTACAAGAATTTAAAGAAAATATCACAATTTCTTACTTATTCACTATCATATTTATAACGAGGAGTATTTGTTCTTGCTTTTTTCTCTTTGACTTTAACAGGAAAAATGTAGGAAACAAATATTTCATGAGAAGTTGGATTTTTGGCAGCCACACCTGTAGTTACTAAATCAAAAGAGTAACCTATCCTCAAAGGTCTAATCACACCACTACTTTTAGCCCTTGTTAACAAACTCATTCCCACCATCATAACGACATCATCAACAATTAATTGTTTACCACTCTCTGGAGCAGTCTGATCTGTTACTGATTGACGGACAGTAATACCTGCCCAATATTTCTCATCTGCCAAAAAAGCAAGAGCTCCTAAATCAAAACTAGTTTCCGCAAAATCAGTCTTTAACAAACCCATTGGGGTAACCTTAAAAGTATTTGAAAAATCAAAAGTATAACCTCCAGTGACATAAAAATGACGAGTTAAACGTGAGCTAACTACATCTGTACTAAAGTCAAAAGTTGATTTAATAAGATGGCTCATAGAAATACCAGCGTAATATTTATCTGTATCAAACCAAACACCTAACCCAAAGTCTGGTCTCATTTGGGAATTACCATTTGCTTGTAACTCTTGAATCACAGCATCATTCTCTTGACTTGGACGTAATAATGATGAGTTAACTCGCTGATGATAAAAACCTAAACGAGCACCAACAGATAATTTGGCATCATACTTACCTATTTTTCTTAATTCAAAATGATGAGCATAAGATGCTTTAAAATTAAAATTTTGTAATGGACCCAATCTATCATTTACTAAAAAAAGTCCTACACCACTTATTACTTGTTGATCTTCCTCTCCACCTCTGAAAGGATGTGTAGCACTTAATAATTGTGTAGAGGGTGCTCCTCCTTCATCAATACCATCATACCCCAACCATTGAGAACGATGTAGTAAAGTTGCTTTTGTTTGCTCCTCTACCCCTGCATACGCTGGATTATGGTATACTGGCGTAAACATAAAATGAGAAAATTGAGGATCTTGCTGAGCAAGAACTACCACACTTTTCAACAAAAAGAAAGAAACAACACCTATATATATAATAAATCTATTCATATGCAGTCCATTAAAACTAGTAGCAAGTATAATATAATATTCTTTATGAAAAAAACAAGACAGAAAAAAAAGCAATCACTTCCTTATACGTAAAATATAATAAAAGTGATTGCTTTAAATTTTATATATATACAAAAAAACTAATCTATTTGTTCCTTAATGTATAGTTCTATAGCACCAGTCATAGATGGAGCATTTGGCATTGGGGCTTCTATATCTAAAATTAATCCAGCTTCTCTTACAGCTTTTGCTGTTGTCGGACCAAATGCAGCAATACGAGTATTATTTTGTTTAAAATCTGGAAAGTTAGTTAACAAAGACTGAATTCCTGAAGGGCTAAAAAAAGCCAATAAATCATAATTAACATCAGCTAAATCAGATAAATCACTTGCTACAGTTTTATATAAAACAGCTTCCTTATAGTTAAATTCATTCTCTGCCAAAAAGTTAGGGATATCATCCTTACGAATATTTGAACAAGGAAACAGAAAGCTTTCCCCCTTATGTTTCTTTATAACTTCAATAAGGTCTTTTGATGTTCTTTCCCCAACGAAGATTTTACGTTTACGAACAACTATATACTTCTGTAAATAATTAGCTGTTTGTTCTGCCACACAGAAATATTTCATAGTAGCAGGAACCTCTATTTTTAATTCAGCACAAACCCTAAAAAAGTTATCTACTGCCTTTCTACTTGTAAAAATCACAGCAGTGTATGATAACACATCTATTTTCTCCTTACGAAACTCTTTTGAAGAAACAGGATCTATTTGAATAAACTTACGAAAATCTAAGTGTAAATTATACTTTTTTGCTAACTTAGAATAAGGGGATTTTGCGACATCAGCCGGTTCTGGCTGCGAGATGAGAATTCTTTCTACTGGTCTTTTCTTTCTCTCTGCTATATCAATCTCGCTCATAATTGATAAAATGTGGGTGTTTTTTGTTTTATATAAATGAAACCTGACCTAACAATAAAATGACAGGGATCAATTCTGTGGCACAAAGGTAAGAAAATAAATAAATTTTTCGAAACCCAGCTTCTTTTTTTACCAATAAGCCTAACCTTAAAGCCCATAAAGCAAACAATACAGTAATAATATAAGACAAAAATTGTAAAGGAACACCTGCTAAAGAAAGTAAAAAAATAAAAACAACAGTGAAAAGATAAAAACGAGTACTATCAAAATAATGTCTCTTGAAAAACTGCCCCATCCTTAAAAAAGAACTCACCAAAATTAGATAGAAATATTTCAGAAGTAAGAACAAAAACACATACATTGTTCCCATTGCAATGACTCCGATATTTTGATACTGACCAATAATACCTAATGAATAAACACCTAAAAAATCTAAATTAAAAAGTTTCAATATTGCATTGAATACTAATGAAATGATGACAACTGCAACAAAAGCCGGAGCATTAAAGCCTTTTGTATATAGTTGGTCATCAAGATAACGACCAAAAAACAAATTGATTACATCAAAATAATTTGTAAACCAGAAAGATGCACTGTATTTCAAATAAGTTATTAGACCTAAAAATAAACAAAATACAACAATCAAAGTCTCTGTTTCTAATTGTTTTACTCTCCCTACAACAGAATAAAAATCAGAGTAAGATAGTAAGTCTTTGTTCTCATCTGGAATATATGTCAAATAAACTTGATGAGGAACTTCATAATCTGGGTGAAAAAAAGTAAGTAATAATCTACTATTTTCCTGTATACTCAATATACTATCAATTGATAAATTGATTTCTTTTGGTTTAACATATTTTTTGCATAGTTGATTATTTACATATAGACACAAGCCTTTTTGAGCAAAAAAAGTAAGATGATAATTGTTTGCTCTTTGAAAGTCTTGGTATAAGCTTCGTGTTTTTGTAGCATTTTCTGAGAAGTCTACCACAGGCAAATAATACCCTCTTTCATCATCATAAACTAACCAATCATCAGATAAGTCATTGATGATAACCTTCTGTACTTCTGAAGTTGCAAAAACATTTATTATAAATAGCAGTAAAAAAAGTAAAAAACTATTCTTTTTCATCCAAGGCTTTTCTTTCTTTCAAATAAATCAAAAACTCTACTCCTCCCATCAACATAAGAGATGAAACAATAAGCCCAATTAATAACCAAGTAATGGGTAATGTTTTAAAATAAATTACTAATCCTACAAAAGATAATGTTCCAATTGCTAGAATCATTACAATAGCAAAAGGTTGAAGTCCTAACATCATTAATCTGTGATGAATGTGTCTCTTATCTGGAATAAATGGTGATTTTCCTTGGAGCATACGAACCCCAAAAACCTTCAAAGTATCACTAATAGGTACAATCAATGTTGCTAACACAACAGGCACCATATAATTAACTTCTCTTTTCATTTCTATAAGTTCTATAGCCAATACAGCAACAGAAAACCCACAAACTAAAGAACCTATATCTCCCATAAAAATAGATGCCTTATAAATATTATATTTTAAAAAACCAATGATTGCTCCAATCAGACAAAAACAAAAAACAGCATAAGGAGAGGAGAAACTCATAAAATAAAATCCAAAAACACCAAGTATTACAACAATCAAAACGCCTGCTAGACCATCCAGACCATCAATTAAATTGATTGCATTAGTAATTCCTATAATTGTCACAAATGTAATTGCATAACTCAATTGAATTGGCAAATCTTGAATCCCTAAAATTCCAAAAAAGCTATCTATACGAATATCGCCCCACAACACTACCAAAGCTGTAGAAACCATTTGAACAAAAAATTTCTTAAGAGCAGAAACAGGCAAGATATCATCTTTCAAACCAATAAAGAACAATAAAATACATCCTGCAAAGATTTGTTGCATTCTGTGGTTTTGTGTTCCAAAACTACCAAAAATAGTAAGAGCAGACATAAAACCAGCAAATATTGCTAAACCGCCCAAACGAGGTGTTCTACGAATGTGTACAGTTCGGTTATTTGGTTCGTCAAATAACCGTTTACGATAAGCCAACTGGATAATAGACGGAATTGCAAAAATTGCAATCCCAAACGCCCAAATGAAACCTAAAAATGAACGAAGTATCAATAGTTTGTCCAAAATAATTATCTTGATTATTTCTAAATCAAAAGTACTTAAAATTTAGCTACTAATCCAAAGTGAACCTTAAAAAGATTGATACCAGATAATTGAACATCTTGACTTTTACCCCAAGCAACTGCAAAATTAAAATTTCCGCTTCTAACTTTTAATTGAGTTCCAATACCTGCTCCTTGTAACCACTGTTCATCCAAATACCAATAATAACCTTGATTATAGAACAAAAAGAAAAAAGAAGTTTCATCAATCCAAAAACGAGTTTCTACATTTAATAATGACCATTGAGAGGCCCTAAATTCATTCTCATTGAAACCTCTTATGGTACGAAGTCCTCCAAATTGAAATAAGTCATTTTCCCACAGTTGCTCTTCTGAATTTTGAACTCCTTGATACACAATCTTTGTGTAGAAATACCATCTCTTATATAACTTAGTATAAAATTGATATTTCAACTTCCATAACCATTGCCAGGTGATCGGAGCTATCATTAAATCTTCAGTAACAATATTTTTTTCTCCAATCTCTAACACACCATTCAATTGATGCCCTTTCTTAGGAAACCAGTAATTATCCAAGGAAGTATACTGATAAGCTAACGAATACGAAAGTTTTGAAAAATCTTGATAACTAGTATCTTGTTGTAAGCTTTGAGAAGTTTCATAAACCACTCCCATATCAAACCGATTTGTGAGAGATGGATAAAATGAAAAACCTAAATGTCTATCTACTGTCAAAAAAGAAGTGTCTTGCTTCCACACCTCCAACCTAACTTTGGGAGAAATAATAGAATTTAGTAAATAAGGGTGATGATACTCTATTGTTAATTGCTGAGAATAGAGATCTGCCTTTTTCCACACAGCATCAAACTGTATCCCTCTCCTAAAAATATTTGTCAAATGAAAATCAACATCCCCAGTAACTAAAAGTCCTCCACTTTCATTAGGTAAAAAACCAACTAAACCTTGTAGTGTATTTTGTTTTCTTTTTTCCAAATGTAGAACCAAACCAAAAGTCTTTTCTGTGAATAAGACTTCCATTGGTTTTGTCATTGTGAGAAAACCTAATTGTTGTAGCTGTTTGGGAATTTCATCAATCTTCTTTTTAGAATATATAGTTCCTTTTTTGAAACCTAATGTCTTTGCTAAAAAATTAGCATTGATTCCTTTATAATCAATAATTAAAGAATCAAAAACAAAAAGTTTTTGCAAATCACAATTCCACCTCCCCTTAATCTCTCCTTCACCTAGTTTAGTAGGAACAAAGTTGATTTTTGCAAAAGGATAACCATGGTTATTCACATAATTAAGCAAATCTGACTCTATTCTCAGAAATAGTTCATAATTCACAACATTTCCACTTTCGAACAAATGTTTTTTTCCAACTTTTCTCAATAGTTGATCAATAGATTTTGTATCAACCTCTACCCACTGATAACATTCCCCTACATTTAGATCGCCCCATAAAGTATCTTTTGCATAATATTGAGAATCTACATTTGCCAATAGATACCCTTTTTCTCGTAACTGAGCAACCACATTATTTAATTCATTTACTACCTTTACAGAATCTTTGAAATGAGATTTATAAGAAATAGGTAATTCTTGCTTGATAACAAGTGTATAAGATGAAGCCTTGGTAACTACCACTCCCCAAAACACCATCAAAAAAAATGGCAGGTATTTATTTACATATTCCTTATTGCAAGCAAGCATGTCATTATTGCGATTTTCACTTCAGTACAAATTTAAGTACGAAAGCAGAACTTATTGATTCAATTTGTAAAGAAATTGCCTTACAAAAAGATTACTTGGCAGGTGAAAAAATAGAAACAATCTATTTTGGTGGAGGAACTCCTTCTCTTCTAAACGAAAAAGAATTAAATAAAATTTTCGAAACTATTCACCTTTTTCATAATGTAGACAAAAATGCTGAAATAACACTAGAAGCAAACCCTGATGATTTGGATAAAAATAAGTTACAATTATTAAAAAAAGCTTCTATTAATCGATTGAGCATTGGTATTCAAACTTTTCATGATGATCGACTAAAATTTCTTAACAGAGCACACACCTATCAAGAAAGTATAAATTGTGTAAAAAATGCAAAAGAAATTGGTTTTGATAGTCTAAGCCTTGACTTAATTTATGGTATTCATGAAATAGACATGGAGAGCTTTGCTTGGGATGTTTCTCAATTATTAGCCTTAGAACCAGAACATATTTCTGCTTATTGCTTAACAATAGAAGAAAAAACAGCATTTGGTAAATGGGAAAAGTTGGGAAAAATTAAGGAAGTGAGTGATCAACTTTCTATAAAACATTACCAACACATGAAACAAGCATTTTTAGAAAAAGGATATGAACAATATGAAATTTCTAACTTTGCCAAAGATGAAAGATACTCTCACCATAATACAAGTTATTGGCAACAAAAAAAGTACCTAGGAATTGGAGCTGGTGCTCATTCATACAATGGAAGAAGTAGGCATTATAATATTACTAACAATCAACAATACATTCAAAAAATACAAAAAGATGAACTTCCATATGAGGAAGAAGTTTTAACAAGGCAAGATTTCATTAATGAATATCTAATGACTTCTTTGCGTACAAAATGGGGATGTAATCTTAATTACTTAAATGAGAGATTTCAACATAATATAATCAAATTAGAAGAAGTCAAAATCAAGGAGTTTTTAAATAAAAAATGGATTATTATAAAAGATAATACCATCTTCCTTAGTGAAGAGGGAAAACTCTTTGCAGATTACATTGCCTCTGAGTTATTTATTTGATGTAAACTAAAAAAACATGAACAAAGAATACTTAATTGAGTTATTAGCAGAAAATCAGTTTTTTCACTACGAAAATAGTTTTGAACCTTTAAAATCGAGAGATATTCAAAAGAGTCACCACTATTCTGCAATTCAGGAAATGTATCAAGAAGAATTGGGAGGTTTACAAGATAGTTTGCCTTTACTTACTCCTTCTTGGGACATTGAAATTAAAGATTTAAGATTGGTAATTCAAATAGGTAATGTTCTTGACTATAATCGTTTTCGTAGTCGTACTTTTCGTTCAGAACTATACAAACATTTACCTTACCTTGCCACAGATAAATTACTACTAACTTGTCAACGTCAAGAAAGGAACTGTATCAAAGCTGGAACAATTGGGGAGCAATGGGCAGATGCATTCAGTGAATTACATTTTGGAAAAAGTGAAGAAATTGGTGATTTGGGAGGGAATGGTAGTGCAAAGTGGAAAATGAGAGCCTTTCAAAATTTTTTAGTTGATATTACTCCTTTATTCAAAAACTATAAAATCCTCCGATTAAACCCTTATGATTCTTTATTGATTCAAGGAAAAATTGTAAAACTAGAAGACTTAGCTTTGTCTCGCACTGCTCAGAATAAAAAGTATTTGATGAATTATTTATTACGTCAATTTTCTAATATGGAAGGTTAGTTTTCTTAGAAAAGAACGTATATTTGCATTGACTGAATCGACTAGTAGTTGAAAAATCTAACATTAAATTAAATATATCTCAGTAAGGTATTATAAGAGCAGGCCTCAACCCTTTTGGGTCTTATTTTCGGATAAGTTAACAGTGGAAGGTCGAGTAGTATCAGCTGGGTAAATCCTGATTATACGGGATTTTTCACTCGATTCAGTCATTTTTCATTTTGTAGATATATTTTGTTTCCATCTTCTCTCCTTTTGGCTTTTTCTCCTGATAATCATAAACAATTTTAGGAATAAAACCCTCATCATCAAAAGTATAGCTAAGGTTACTATTTCCTTTCTGCTGCCAATGATAACGTTTCTCTAAACGAGGAAACTTATTACGATAAACAAATGCTAAACTAGCTCCAACCAAAGCCCCCATCATGTGAGATTCCCAAGAAATACCTTGTTTGAGTGGTAAAACTCCCCAAATCATTCCACCATAAATCAATGCAACCAATAAACTTACAGCCATTGATTGTTTGTCATTTCGAAATAAGCCACTAAAAAACAGGAAGCCAGCCAAACCATATACTACACCACTTGCTCCAATATGTGAAGAGTCATCAACTCCTATGAGCCACACACCAATATTGGGAAGAAAGTAAATGTATAAAAACACTGTCTTTGATATTCGGTAATAGAAATAGACCAAACTCGTGAGCAAAACCAACAAAGGAAAAGTATTGGATAATAAATGTTCCCAATCTCCATGAATTAATGGAGCTGTCAAAACACCAACCAAACCAAAAGCTGAGCGAGGTTGTACACCTAAGCCCAATCCTTTTTCAAGAGAAAAGATAAATTCCATTCCTTTGATAAACCACAAAATCAAGATAAGTCCAACAGCTGGAGATAAACTTGCTATTAAAATTTTTGTACTCTTTTTCATATATTATAACTTTAAACAGAGCTTATTAGAAAAATCGTTCGATTATGGAGAAAAAAAAGAAAAAACTGCCCTTTGTGATTCGTTTTATCTCTTGGGGATTTCCTAAACTAGAGAAGGTATCTTCAAAGGCAGCACAAAAGGTAGCACTTAATTTATTCTTTACTCCTGCACGTTTTCCTTTCCCCGCTCCAGAAAAAGATATGTTAGCTGAAGCTCAGCTGTTTTCATTATCTTATAAGGGTAATCCATTGCAAGGATATAAATGGGGAAATTCAGATAAAAGAATTTTGTTGGCTCATGGTTGGGCTAGTCGAGGCACACAACTTTATCGTTTTATTACTCCTTTTCTAGAAGAAGGTTATGAAGTAATTACATTTGATCAAATGGCTCATGGAAAATCAAAAGGAAAACGAACCAACATCCTTGATTTCTCTAATGTCATTCGATTGGTCATTGATAAATTTGAAAGATTTGATGCTGTTATTGCTCATTCTATGGGAGGAGCAGCCACTCTACTTGCACTCAAACAAAAGCCAAGAATCAAAAAACTTGTTTGCATTAGTGCCCCTACACTATCAGAACGATTGCTTGAAGCTTTCCGTCAAAGACTAAGGGCTTCTGAAAATACAGTCTCTCATGTGAAAAATTATGTAGAAAAAAGATACAAAGCAGAGTTGTCTGCATTCTTCGCTCCAGCTTTTCAAAAAGAGTTACCACAAATCATAGCATTAATTGTACATGATGAGCAAGACAAGGAAGTATCAATAGATCATGCAGTTACTCTTCATGATTTGTTACCAAATTCTGAATTTTATCGTACCCAAGATTTGGGACATACACGTATACTAAAAGATGATAAAGTAGTTGAAAAAATAAAAACGTTCATTCTAAAAAAATAAAAACCTCTGTCTATCAGACAGAGGTTTTTATATATCAGTGATATGAAATATCTTTCATACTACTAAGGACATTGGGAACAAAATTACAACTTTTAACACGAAAGTAAAAGCTACTTAATCATTTATTGACAAACTATTGTATTTTTTCTACCAAATAGGGTTTTCTTTTTGTTTACATCTTGTTACCTTCGAGTCAAACTATTGTATTCATCACACGTGATTTATTCTGATAACGAAATCATTCAAGCAATAAAAGAACAAAAAGACAACAAAGTATTAGATGCTTTGTATCAGTCTATTTTGCCTAAAGTGAAGCGTTATATTTGTAGTAATAGTGGTAATGAGGAGGAAGCTTTTGATATTTTTCAAGATGCTGTACTCATACTCTACAAACAAGTAGCTTTGAATAAATTTAATACACAATTTAAGATTGAGAACTTTCTTTTTAGTGTATCCAAAAATTTGTGGATAAACTATGTAAAAAGAAAGCAACGTATGGTTTCTACAGATTTTAATGAATTTGATAAAGAAACTCCAGAAAATATCTTAAATGAAATTTTGAGTAGTGAAAAAATGTCTCTAGCACAAAAAGCTTTTCATCAATTAGATGAAAAATGTCGAGACATCTTAAATTATGCTATTTATCAAGAACTTACAATGGAAGACATTTGTATTCGTATGAATATTTCAAGTGTAAATGCAGCTAAAATGCAAAATTACCGTTGTAAAAAGAAACTAGCAGATTTGATTAAAAAAAATAAGACTTTATTTGATGTCTTAAAGTGATGATGGGAAACGATTTAGAAATACACGAACAAATAACACGTTATTTGCAAAATCAACTTCATGGAGAAGAATTAACTAACTTTCAGAATGAGTTAGTCAATAATCCTTCTTTGGCTGAAGAAGTAGAAATGCAACAAATGGTTCAAGCAGTTACAATAGATAGCCATTTAGCATCTGTTCGTGAAAAAATGGAAACTTATCGTCCTCAAAAAGCAAAGCCAACCATCCCTCCTATACGCAACATTGTAGCAATTACTCTGGTTGCTTTATTAGGCTTAGGTGGCACTTTTTATGCAACTAACAACTATTTCTCAAACACACAAGAACCAACTACAATTGCTTCTATTACCCCTTCTACAATAGAGGATAATGAACAAATAATGGCTTCTAGTAATGTAGAGCCAATAGAAAATACTACTACTGAGCTAGATAACAGTATTAATAATTCAATTGAAACAATAAATAAAACAAAAGTAACTACTCCAAATAAATCTGAAAAAACGGATAAAAATAATGATGGAGAGTTTCTAGACCTTAGTTCAAATTCTAAGAAAACGATTTTGGGAGAAAAACAATCTACCAAAATTGGCAATAATGAAACAAATACAGAAGAAAACATTCATAGTACAAGTTCTGTAGCACCAGCGGAGAAGAATCCTTGTAACCAAGAATTGTTTAAAGTAAAAATTCATACAATTCCTACTTGTGATGGAATGCAAACAGGACGCATTCAAATCACAGAGATCACTGGGGGAACAGCTCCTTACTTAACAAAAATGAGTCAAACTCAAGAGTATCAAGAAGGGCATAAATTTGATAATTTACAAGCTGGTATTCACACCTTATATATCCAAGATAATAAAGGTTGTGTTTATGAAAAGCAACTGAACATTGAGGCAAAAGCTTGTATCAAAATCTATCCTTATGACCCTAGTTTGGGAAAAGCATGGAAGCATACTACAGAAACTGACAAAGTTAGCATCTTTGATAACCAAGGTACAAAAGTATTTGAAGGAAGTGCTCAAGATGGAAGCTTTGAATGGGATGGAAAAAATAATGAAGGAGAAACATTGAAGGGAGGAAGATATTTATTTGTTCCTGAAAATGGTGAAAAAGCATACATCCAAATCATCAAATAAAATTGACAAAAAGATGAGTATATTTAACACATGAATAAATTACTCATCTTTTTTTCTTTGTTTCGCCCCCAAAATATGCTAATTCTGGCATTTACTCAATGCCTTATTTTTTATCGCTTTTTTCCAAATACAGACCTACTTTCCAATATCATTATTTGCTTGTGTTCTACACTTATCCTTGGAACAGGTAATCTCATCAATGACTATTTTGATCTTGAAATTGATCAAGTCAACAAGCCCCAAAAACACCTTTTCACAAGTGTATTATCACCAAAACAACTAATTACAACTTATATAGGAATTAATTTCCTTGTTATTTTATTAAGTCTTCCTTTTAGTTTTTTGCTTAGCACATTTTACATAGGTTCAATCATACTTTTATTTTTTTACTCCTATGCCTTCAAACAAAAGGTTCTAATTGGAAATTTAATTGTGGCACTTCTCACAGCAAGTCACTTAATTTACCTTGGATATTTTCACCAAAAAATAGAAAGTGCCTTGTGGGTATTCACAATATTTTCATTTATGATGACACTTATTAGAGAACTGATTAAAGATGTAGAAGACCGAGAAGGAGACAAACAACTAAATTGTAAAACCTTTCCTATTCTTTTTGGAATTGAGAAAAGTAGAATATTGGTTTATTTGTATATAGTAAGTCTTTTTATCACATTATTTGTATCCACTTCTGAGTCAACGCTATTTCTTTATTGGAAAACCTTGATAAGTTTAGCTCTTTTCTATCTTATCTTTCAAGTTTATCAACATAATGATGAAAAATCATTTGCTAGAAGTAGTAGCTTATGCAAAAAAATTATGATTATAGGGAGTTTGGGGATTATCTTTGTTTAAAAAAGTTAAATATGAAAAAAATAGCCATTTTCGCCTCTGGTTCGGGTAGTAATGCAGAGAATATTGCTAATTATTTTGCCAATAATCATGAAGTAGAAGTTTCGTTAATTCTAACAAACAAGAAAGATGCTTATGTATTAGAAAGAACCAAAAAGCTAAATATTCCTTCTGTTATTTTTAATCGCCAACAATTTAAAGACACAAATGAAGTAGTCGAAATTTTACAACAACATGAAATTGATTTAGTGGTATTAGCTGGTTTCTTGTGGTTAATCCCTGCTAATTTAATTGAGGCTTTCCCTAATAATATCATCAATATTCACCCTGCTCTTTTACCAAAATTTGGAGGAAAGGGAATGTATGGTGAAAAAGTTCACCAAGCTGTAGTTGAAAACAAAGAGACTGAAACAGGAATTACAATCCACTATGTGAATGAGCGATATGATGAGGGAAAACATATCTTTCAAGCTAAATGTGAGGTAAATCCTACAGACAGCCCAGATGATGTAGCACAAAAGATTCATGCATTAGAATATGAACATTTCCCTAAGGTAATTGCTGATATTTTAGGACAATAATTTTCATTGAACACCCTCTATGATAACTTTTATAGAGGGTATGTTTGTTATTTTAGAGGAGCAAAAACTAATTACCAATCGACTTTCAGAGAAAACTTCAAACAGTAAAAATGACAGAACAAGAACAAAAAATCTGTTTATTACTAAGTACAAAAGACAACGTAAATATTGATTTGGCTTATGAACTAAGCAAAGGACTTGAAGTAAATTGTGATAAGCTTATTGAGGATTTTTTTGTACTTAGTTTCTGGAGAGAACTTTTTCCTAAAGAAATAAATGAATCACATTCAATTAAAGAACAATTCAGTTCTTTTAATAATGTTATTAACAAATATTGTATTTCCAAAAAATTAATAGATCAAACAGAAAACTATCTTTCTTCTATTATACTTTTCAATTCAAATGGAACATCAATCACCAAGCTACCAGAGTTATTTGGTAACTTAAAACAATTGGTCAATTTAGTTTTATACAACACTAATATTACGGAACTACCCAAGTCATTTGGGGAATTAAAAAACCTTACTCATTTACAGTTAAACAAAACCAATATCACAAAATTACCAGAATCATTTGGGAAACTAAAAAACTTAAAAGATTTAGATTTAAGTAACACAAAACTAAATAGCTTCCCTCCTTCTTTTCAAAACCTTAACAAGCTGGTTAAGTTGTCTTTGGTCAATACTGAGATTACAAAAATACCTGATTTTTTCAGTCATTTGACTAACCTAAGAATATTAAATATAAGTGAAGAATTGGGAAAACAAAAGAGAGAAATTCAAAAGAATATCCTCCCAAAGTGTAGCATTTATATCTCAAAATAAAAGAAGAAATTCTTCAACTAAAGAACGAAAACCAATAAGATATGAATAGACTAGAATTTGAAAAACTAGTTACTCTTTTTTAGTTTTATCGGTTGTTATTGAGAATGTATGATGCGTAATTTCTGATTTCTGTGAAAAAAGAAAATAGTGAAAGCAGCATTATGGTATGTTAATTTTTTGGAGAAACAGGTAGATTTCCTAAAGACTCTTCTAATAAAAGTTCTAATCGA
>JAAEPT010000161.1 GCA_024232295.1 Cytophagales bacterium | reverse complement strand
TATTTAAACAAATAGTCTCTTTTTGAAGAATACACAAACTAAGAATTAATACATTTTTCTAGTTATATGACTTTTGATTTCTAAATTCTTTTGTAATTTCGGACAGAAGTGATTTAAGCATGTTGTTTTTTGAACTAGGAAGCTAAAGATAACGCTTTTTTCACTTCTTCTTATTTTTGTCCAGTAGTATGGTTTTTGATTATAAAAACAATAATACTAAGGGGAATAGAAAAATAGCATCACCCAAGAAGCGATAACGATTATTTATTGCAAAGAAGTTTTTAAATATAAAAATAATCAAAAGCACAATTCCCATGCTCAGTAATATAAGCTGATGCATAGAATGAATTCCTTCAATCAAACTTACACCATTGACAATAAACTGAAGAATTAGCAATATCCAAATAAGGTAGGTCGCTTTTTTCTTTCCTAAAAAACGAACAATAGAAGTTTGTGCATTTTGTTCATCAATTGAGTAGTCAAAAAATGAAAATTGGCAAAGATTAATAAATGCCAAAAGAAGCAATTGAATAAAAAATAAACTTTGCTCCAAGTTAATTGCACCTAAATAAATACTGAGGCTTGGAATGCAAATTCCTAAAGCGTAGGTGAGAGCAACACTTAATTCTTTTTGTACAAAAATAGATACTTTACTTCCCAAGAACTTGACTAATAGTAAATGAAAGAGTACAAAAATAGTTACTCCAAACCCATAGAGTAAGGTAGAAGTTGGTAATAGGGTAAAACTAATTCCGCTTGCTGTAAGAATAGCAATTATTAAGAGTATGGTGAGTAATTTTTTGTGTTTATAATGGAATTGATGCCTTGTTGATATTGCCTTTTCTTTGAGTTGGTGAGCATCGTATAAGTGATCAATGGTATAAACAGCCCAAACAGAGAGAAAAAGTACAATATGACTGAAATGACTAGGGAAAACTCCTAAAAAGTCTCCTACTAAAAATGACATAGTACAAGCCCCCAAAGCAACATCAATACTAAGGATATTGAGAAATCGATATAAAGAGGATAATACTTTCAATTTATGTTGTGTTGGTTTTTAGTCATAAAAAAAGCCCATCATGAGATGAGCTTTCCTTTATATGTATTTTTACAGAAATTACTTTCCTTGTGCCAAAGCTTCTGCTCCAGCTACAATCTCCAAAATCTCAGTAGTAATAGCAGCCTGACGACTACGGTTGTATTCTAAGCGTAAAGACTTAATTAATTCACCAGCGTTATCAGTTGCTTTGTCCATTGCAGTCATACGAGCACCCATTTCAGAAGCATTAGACTCCAAAACAGCTTTGTAGAATTGAATCTTCAAAGACTTAGGGATTAACTCTTTTGCAATAAACTCTTTGCTTGGTTCAAAGATATAGTCAGTGCTATTAGAAGAAGTATCAACTTCCTCTTCACTTTCTTGAATTGGTAAGAATTGTTCTGTTCTTACAATTTGTAAGGCAACATTTTTAAATTCGTTGTATACCAATTCTACTTTATCAAATTTTCCTTCAACAAAGCTATCCATTGTAAACTCTGCAGCTTCCTTAACATAGTCAAAACTTAAGTTTTTGAAAGTATCTACAAAGTTTTCATTCATAGTATGATCTCTTCTTCCAAAGAAATCTCTACCTTTTGTTCCCAAAGTAAGCAATGTAACATTTCCTTTTGCATGTTGTTCTGCATACTTATTAGTAAGTAATGCATTTACTCCTTTAAAGATTTGTGAGTTAAAACCACCACATAATCCTCTGTCAGATGTAATTACAACAATTAATACATTGTTTACCTCTTCTTTAGCTACAGCATACTTATTTTCAATAGAAGTATTCTCCATAGCAGCAGAAACGTTATTAAGAATTCCGTTCAACTTATTTGCATAAGGTCTCATTTGCTCAATAGCTTCTTGAGCCTTACGTAACTTAGCAGCTGCCACCATTTTCATGGCTTTCGTAATCTGCTGAGTTGATTGAACAGACGTAATTCTATTTCTAATTTCTTTTAAGTTCGCCATTGCTTATTGAATTTTAAATATACTTAAGATTAAGAATAAAGAAAGCGAAGTCTTAATGACTTCGCACTCTTAATGTATTAAGCATATTTTTTAGCTAAATCTTTGGCTACTTGACCTAAAGTAGATTTGATTTCGTCAGAAATCTTTCCTGCTTTTAACTGAGCAAGAACATCTTTATGATCAGCTTTTAAGTTAGCTATATATTCTTTTTCAAACTCTTGAACGCGAGCCAAAGGCACAGTGTCTAAGAATCCGTTAGTAGACATATAAATTACAGCAACTTGCTCCTCAACCGGTTCAGGAGAGAATTGAGCTTGCTTTAAAATTTCTAAGTTCTTTTGACCACGGTCAATGATCAACTTAGTAGACGCATCTAAGTCAGAACCAAATTTAGCGAATGCTTCTAATTCTCTAAATTGTGCTTGATCTAATTTCAATGTACCTGCTACTTTCTTCATTGATTTGATTTGTGCAGAACCTCCTACTCTTGATACAGAGATACCTACGTTAATCGCAGGACGAATACCAGAGTTGAATAAGTTAGACTCTAAGAAGATCTGTCCATCAGTAATCGAAATTACGTTTGTTGGAATATATGCAGAAACGTCTCCTCCTTGAGTTTCAATAATTGGTAATGCAGTTAAAGAACCACCACCTTTTACTTTTCCTTTCAATCCTTCAGGAACATCGTTCATATCTGAAGCAATCTCATCAGAGTTGTTTACTTTTGCAGCACGCTCTAATAATCTTGAGTGAAGATAGAATACATCTCCTGGGTATGCCTCACGACCTGGAGGTCTTCTCAATAACAAAGATACCTCACGGTAAGCTACAGCTTGCTTAGATAAATCATCATAAACAATCAATGCAGGACGACCTGTATCTCTGAAATATTCACCAATTGCAGCACCTGCAAATGGAGCATAGAATTGCATTGGAGCAGGATCAGAAGCAGCAGCAGAAACTACTACAGTATAATCCATTGCACCACCTTTTTCTAATGCTTGTACGATTTGAGCAACAGTTGAAGCTTTTTGTCCAACAGCTACATATATACAAAATACTGGCTCACCAGCATCATAAAATTCTCTTTGGTTAAGAATTGTATCCAAAGCAACAGCAGTCTTACCAGTCTGACGGTCACCAATGATTAATTCTCTTTGTCCTCTACCAATTGGAATCATTGAGTCAATAGACTTGATACCAGTTTGTAAAGGCTCAGTTACAGGCTGACGGTAAAGTACACCTGGAGCTTTACGCTCTAATGGCATTGGAAAAGTCTCTCCTTCGATAGCACCTTTTCCATCAATTGGATTACCTAATGTATCAACAACACGACCAACAATATTTTCTCCTACAGGAATAGAAGCAATTTGATTAGTACTTTTTACTGTTGAACCTTCTTTTACACTTGTTGAAGCACCTAAAAGTACAACCCCTACATTGTCTTCTTCTAAGTTAAGAGCTAAACCTTGTAAC
>JAAEPT010000160.1 GCA_024232295.1 Cytophagales bacterium | reverse complement strand
CATTAGAATGGAAAATAAATGGGTTTACAATACCTAATTTTTCTGAAGATAGTTTATCATTATTCTTTACAAGTGGATCTGAAATTGAGATTATCGAGACGAATGAGTTTGGTTGTACAAGATTACATGAGAGAAAAATCAATCTATTAGACCAACCTGCTAGTTTCAATATCATTAGTAATCAATCACTAATTTGTTCTTCTGACACAACAGTAATGTATCAAGTAGACCCAAAAGATATTGAAGCAAATACAACTTATTCTTGGGAATACAAAAGCAGTGTGATTAAAAACACAATCTCTGATGGTAATAATAGAGATTCTCTTTTTGTTACCTTTAATGATCCTACTGTTAGTTTTGCAGAAGCAGAGTTAATTGCTGAGGCAACAAATGAATACGGATGTACTACCTTAATTAATGATTTTGCTAGGAAAATTGATACAGTATTCCAAAGCCCTAAGAAAATTTCAAAAATTATATCACCTAATATCTTATGTGACACTAAAAGTGGTGAATTTGAGGCTATAGGAGGAGATCCTAATTATGATTTTATCTGGAGTACAAAAACACCAACAACCACTAACTTAATCAATGCTGCTGATAAAGCTAATAAGGTAAATGTTGAATTTGATCTAAATAACACAACTGATACACTTGCTAATATCTTTGTATACCAAAATAACAATGGATGTATTGGTGACCTTGATTCTTTAGAATTCTTCATCCATACAAATCCAAAAGATGCTATAATTACTGGTGCTGATAGTGTTTGTAGTTTCACAAAAGACCAATTGATTGCTGTGAAACCTCATGAAAAAACAGTGTTTGACTGGACTACTAATGGTTTTGAAGAAAAAGGAAAAGATACAATCTCCTATCAGTTTGCTGATACAGCTGTAACTTTCACGATTACACAAACTAACCAAT
>JAAEPT010000159.1 GCA_024232295.1 Cytophagales bacterium | reverse complement strand
TATTTAAGCGAATATGTGTTTCTAGTCCAATGACTAGTTCTAAACCTGCTTCGTCTAATGCTAAGGTCAGTTTTTCAGTATCCATTAGATTATCTCGTTTAAGAATTTAGCAAACTTTAAAATTAATTCCTCTTGTGCTTTTGTTGCCGTAATTTGTAAACCTGTTTCTGTAACTACAGGTGCTGTTAATGTAGGCAATTCTCCTAAGCTAAAACCAATTGTATAAATATCAGATAAATACATTGCTAATGGATCTTTTAATGATCCACCAATTTTAGGAGGAGCAGTTGGAGAAACAGGAGAAATGATAATTGAAACCTCTTTTAAGTCTTGTTCAAAATGACTAATAATCTGTGATCTTAAAGCAGTTGCTTTTGTATAAATCTCATCAGAATGTCCTTGTGATAAAACTTGGTTTCCTCCTACAATTCTTCGTTTTGTTTCTTCTGTAAAGTTTTCAGAACGTGTTACAGCATAACTATCTTTCAATGAGTCACCATCAATACGTCCACCATACATAGAACCATCCAAACGAGCTAAGTTAGAAGCTGTTTCAGCCATTACCAATGCATAATATGTCGATACTAACACATCTGCATTTTTAAAATTTAAAGGCTTAACCTCAATATTTGCTGCTTTTAATTTATCAACTAATGCTAAGAATTCAGCTTTTGTTTCAGCATCTAACCCTTCATTTTCGATAAACTCTGTATAATAACCAACACTTAATGTTGAAGCGTCAATTGCTTCTGTTAAATCAACAGGCTCAGATA
The DNA here is from genome assembly GCA_024232295.1 of Cytophagales bacterium. Taxonomy (GTDB): domain Bacteria; phylum Bacteroidota; class Bacteroidia; order Cytophagales; family JAAEPT01; genus JAAEPT01. The sequence goes on along the minus strand of JAAEPT010000159.1, from coordinate 1,334 downwards.
CAAATGTTGTTTGATCATGATAATCTTTCCCACTAATTGTATTTAATACCAATTGAATATCTTCGATGCTTGAAGCGATAGGACCAACACAGTCAGTTGAAGAAGCATAAGCCATGATTCCATAACGAGACACACGACCATAAGTAGGCTTCAAACCATATACTTTGTTAAATCCAGCAGGCTGACGAATCGAACCTCCCGTATCACCACCTATTGAAAAAGTAGTATATCCTTTAGCAACATTGACAGCACTACCACCACTTGATCCACCACCAACTAATTCTTCATTAACGGCATTTTTTACAGGACCAAACACAGTATTTTCATTTGTACTACCATGTCCAAAACTATCACAGTTTTCTTTCACCAAAGGAATTGCACCAGCATCCAATAATTTTTGAATAGCAGTTGCAGTATAAGGTGATTTATAATTTTTTAAGAAATCAGAACTTGCAGAAGCAGGACAACCTTGTACTAAAAATACGTCCTTTACTCCAAATGGAATTCCTTCCAATAGTCCTAACTCTTCACCATTCTTTATTTTTTCATCAACTTTTGCCGCCTTTTCCAAAGCAATCTCAGTTAATAAAAAGTTTGCAGTATTATGAGTATTTTTTTCTAACTCACTCAACTTTGCTTTTACTAATTCTGTACAAGAGATTTTACCAGAAGTAAGCTCTTCATGTATCCTTAAGATCTCTGATGCCATTAATTTTCGATTACTTTTGAAACAACTAAATACCCGTTTTTCTCTTGTGGAAAATTCTCTTTGATTATATTTCTTTCAATTTCAGAACTTTCAATTACAGTATCTTCTCTTAAATCCTCCAAAGAAACAACATTAGCATTATTAGCCAATAAATCATTTCCTTCTGTATCAAGATGAGCATTTTTAATATTCTTGAATAACTCATCTACAGCCTCAGAAGATGTTGCTCCTTTAATACTGGATAAAACCTCCAGTGTCATCATCTTGCTCATGTGTATTATTATTTAGTCTTTTATATCAAAGATTTAGACAGTGCTTGGCACGAACTTCAAATATACCAAAAAATCATCGCTTTTCTGTAAAAAGTATGGGGTTTACTAAATCTCTTTATAGGAGACAAAGTATTGTGACACTTTGCATAGATTTCTTGTCACAAATTCATCTATTTCTATTGAAGAATAATGGATTCAAAATTATCTTTTTTGTACACAAAAATTAAAAAAAGTTGCATTTTGAGAGAGCTTATCAATTGCTTTTTATGACTGATTTTTTAAATAAAATAGAAGAATGTGAATTAAGGGTTAAAAACCAAAAGTTAAAAAAGTAGCAGCAATAATTTTCCCGT
>JAAEPT010000158.1 GCA_024232295.1 Cytophagales bacterium | reverse complement strand
ATAATATAAAGCAAAATGTTATAAGTCTTTCCAGACCTCGTACCACCTTGCTCTATTGTTATCTTTTTATCTGATTGTAATAAATGTTCAAAAACTACATTAGTCTTTATCTTCACGCTTTATTATTTCTATTTGAAAGTTTGTAGGCATACCATCTGCTCCAGTTATCTCTTGTCTTTCGATGTAACCTCTTTTTTTACCTTTTGTTTTTAAATAAAATATAGTAGCACTTGTATTACCATCTTTTATTTGTTTATGTAATTGGCTTTCTGCAAAATCTAAAGTAATATTACTTATATCATCAACTTGCTTTGCAAATTCTTCATCATCTTTTAACCATTGGTAAAATGTTGTCCTACCTATTCCTACTTTCTTACAGGCAGTTGTAACAACACCTAAAGATTGTTCTAATGCTTCTATAATTGCTTTTTTATGTTGTTCTGTTTTGTTCATATTAATCTAATCCTTTAAACGCTTTTAATGGGTAAAAAACCAAGCTATTTCTATATCCATCTTTTCCTGTCGGTACAATAGGTGTAACTCCGTGAACATTCCTCCAAGCAGGATAAACTAACATTGAGTTATCGCAGCTATCCATAGTTGCCCCATAATCAGGTACAGTTGTATTCCCCCCTTTAGCATTATTCTTTTTAGCTATAATAACATTTACACATCCTTTAATGTTTCCGTTATCTCTATGGAATGGAGCAGGGATGTTGTAATTTGAAATACTACTTGTAAATAATTTACCAAACCTCCATTTTTCAGGTACATTTTCTTCTATAAGTTTCTTTTGGTTTTCGTAAATATTAGGTGTTAGCTTTTTTATTATCTCTTCACTTTCTTTACATAGTAACATCATAGCTTTAATAAAAGTTTTTGCACTATCAACATTATGTACACTACTTATAGTTGGATATGGTCTTCTCATATGTGGTTTAGGTGGTACGCTTCCAATTATTGTACTATACTGTAATACTTCATTTTCTGCATTCGTGAAACCACTTGACCTTTTCATCACGCTTTTAGGTACTTTTTTACTTCTTAATTCTTGATTTGCAAGAGCTGCTAATTTAGATGCTTTTTCAGAGTATTTAGATATGTCTTTTATATAAAAACCTATTGGCTCTCCATCGTGTAAAAATAAAGTATCTTCTGTTATGTTTGGTTCAATATTCCCACAAACATCTCCAATTTTTGTATCGTGTTCTATTTGTTTTAATTCTATATGTTTCATTTTTTTTCTTGTTTTAGTTTTTCAATTAACATCATACCCACATAACCACCTTGTTCTCTCCAATACTTAACCAACTCAAAAGCTTCTTCATAATGTTCTAATTCAAAAGGTATCTGTATGGCTTTTTTTATTCCATTTTTCATATCTTCTAAATCATCTGATAAATCATCATCATCCAAAATTGAGTAATCTACTTCTTCTTCAGGCTGCCAAACATCTAAACCCCAATCCTCTAATTGTTGTGTGTTCCATTCGTTACCTAAAACATCCCAATCCCATTCTCCAAAACCTACATTGTCTTTTACAATAAATTCTCTTTGTTGTTGTTCTGTAAGTTCATCAGCTTTTAATATCCATACTTCTTTTAGTCCTGCTTCTTTACAAGCCTTTAATCTTATCTTTCCACCAGGCACAACCATATCGCTATTTATTACGATAGGTCTTAATT
>JAAEPT010000157.1 GCA_024232295.1 Cytophagales bacterium | reverse complement strand
TGGGGCAGGCTCTGGGGCAAGCTTTACAAAAAATACTTTCTTACCTCAAAAGACAGAAATCTGGACAGAGTACAAATTCAATTAAATCGCAGATTAGATTATTGCCTGATGAAAGGGCTCCCCCAGATGGTCTGTTATCTTAAGAGCCGCAAGAATTATCAATTTTAAAGTTTAATCAAATGCTATTGCTTGGTAGGATTGGCTGTGTCTACTTTCCGAAAAATCGTGATTATATTGAATAATTTTGTGGGAGAATGGTTAAGAGGAGGCTGATTTCAGTTTAGATCGACAGCACTTCTGAGAATTGGAGAATTATTTTGCTCTGGACAAGGTTTAACATACTTATTATTCTTCTTATACGCTTAGGTGAGGGTGAATATTTACGTCGGATTGCCCCACTGCTGTTCTTCCTGTAGATATCCAGTTTGAGCAGCAGATTCCTGAGCTTGGTTTTATCAGCAGCAGAGTAAGTCTTCTTCTGAATCAGAGCATTGGCATCTTCATAGGCTTTGAGGATATCCTTACCATGATCCCAGTCCAGAGGATTCAATGCCTTAGGTCTGGCGAAAAGATTCTCTACGTTGTAAGAAGCAATTTTAATCACGATTAAGTGTCAGCGTTTTCAATTGAGTTTATGGTTTCTGTAGCCTCAGTCACAAGTGTCGTAACATTATTCATAGTTTCAGTAATATTTTCATTATTTTCAATCTTAGTAACTAAATCACTAAGTTGAGTAGATAGATTCTGTAATTCTGTACCACTTTCTTCTATTTGTTTCCATGCTTCATTTATTTGATTCTCACACAGTTTATCAATTGCCTGTGATGCTGCATCACGTTGTTCTTGTGGCATTTCAAAATCAAGACAAATCACTTCTAAACGTGCAATTTCTGCTTCGATTGACATTTCCTGCTCCTTTATTGATTCTTTATTGCTTCAATATTTCTTTTAACTTCAAACGCAAAAGCAAAAATTTCTTTTGCACTTTCATTTATAGTTTGTGGGTTATCTATAGCAATTGAGGTTACTTTAATAGTCTGTTGGACTTTCTTAACTAAATGACCATATGAAATTGCAAAATTATATCTGTTTTGTTGTTCTTTCTGCAGATCTAAAAGTTCTTTGGTTTTACTATTTATTTGAACGTAAGTTTGCTCCAATTGACTTAGTGTAGTGATATCAAAGTCTTTATTAGAGGCTGGAGTAAATTTGATTTTAACAATTTTTAAATTTGGGGATTTTTTAAGAGTTTCAACTAATTTTTTTTCTAATTTGTCAAACTTAGTTTTTATGCCACCTGTAGGAGCTTTATATTCTATAGAAACTCCATGGATTTGTCCTTGTAAGTTAGCTATTACTAACTTTATATCCTTTCTCCTCTTAATTAATGATCCAGAATGAATTGCATAAGTGTCTTGCGCATCTTTTATAAATAAAGTAAGCATTTTATCAATTATCGGCTGTCCTTCTTTAATGGCTTCCTTAAAATTTTGTCTATTTTGAGCTTCTTCCAGTTTTGATAGTACTGTAGAAATTAAGGAGTCAACACCGGGGGGAAGTGCAAAACTAACTTTACTTGATAACTCTGATAATGATTTTAGGCTTGAACTTAATGAATCCACGCTTGCTTTTACTTCTTGAGGTGACTTGCCAGCAGCTAATTCAGTTAGTAATGCATTGTAGCTGTCAATTACTTCAAGAGCTTCTTTACGTATTGAAATTTCATCTCTTTTAACTTCAATTTCGCTTAAGATACTGACAGTACTGGGGATTGATACTCCTGAAAAAGTAGATGTTTTTTTAGAAGTTTTATTTTTAATTTTCTGTGCATGGTCTAAGTCAATTATAGTTTGTTCGTTTACCTTTTTGAATTCATCAAATGAACTGAGGTATGTTCTGAATTCCGATTGTGGAATTGTTGTACAGCTGGTGATAAATAGCAAAGCAAGTAGGCTGCTTATAATAATAAAGGTCTTTTTCATTTTTCACCTTTTTGTAAGTTTTCCCTAATTAGATGCATAATTGTATCATTCAACCTGAAATAGTCAAATATAAGCCTTGTCCAACAGCAAATCTCGGTGAAATAGCTTTGCTCAGTAAAATATCGATATTTCCATTTTTTGAGTTAAATCACTACTGTTTTATTCATCCTAGATATTTAAAACAAAAATCTCAGGCATAGCACAAGCTACACAGTTAAGTGCAAC
>JAAEPT010000156.1 GCA_024232295.1 Cytophagales bacterium | reverse complement strand
TCTGCCTGCATTAACAATTACCGAACTTTATCGTTCCCGTTGGCAGGTAGAGTTGTTTTTCAAATGGATAAAACAACACCTACGGATCAAATCATTCTTCGGCACTTCAGAGAACGCAGTCAAGACACAGGTTTGGATAGCACTCTCGGTATATGTTCTAATAGCGATCATCAAAAAAAGACTCAAAATCGAGACCAGTCTCTACTCAATTCTACAGATTTTGAGTCTTACAGTTTTCGAAACAATGACTATAAATCAATTGCTTACAGGATGTGATAAAAACATGATTAATCAAAAAAATGATAACCAATTGAATTTATTCGATATTTATCCCGGACACTAGTGAACTTACAATAAAACTAGACTAAAGCTTAATTACAGAATGAACTTCGGAGATAGGCCTCGCTAAGTAAACAGAACGACAAAAACCAAACTTTTTATTGATTATCGTAATTTTTGTATCTATAGATACAGGGGTTCTTCCCGTACTCAATCTTGAAAAATTTCTATTCTTGCTTTCGCCTAAAAAGTAATAGCTCTCATCC
>JAAEPT010000155.1 GCA_024232295.1 Cytophagales bacterium | reverse complement strand
CTCTTTCTATTAATCAAGGACTTAAGCAATATCAACATATTTCTTGCAAGAAATATAAAAATGGAACTAGATATAAAATCGTGTCAGTCTTGAGGAAAGGATTACAAGAGATCAATCAAGTTTGCCATTCTCTTGAAAATTTCATTCAATATATTATCCAAAATTTGAACAACAAAAAATATTATAGACATCATCAAAACCCTTTTGTCCAGTAGTATGAAACAAATTATATTATACAAAGAGATGTCTACTTAAGGCATCTCTTTTTTATTGGTTTAATACTATAAAAAGGCATATTTTTGATAGTTTTTTGATGAGTAAAATGACTCTGAGAGCCGTATTATTGTATCTTTCAAAGATTAAATATTAAAATAATCATACATTTTTGTTTACAATTATTACGCTTATTGGATAATAGTGTATTAGAATAAATACATCATTCATTAGACTTTATCAAGTTTAACCAAAACACAAAATGAAAAACTTTATCTCTTTGAGAAGTATTGGACTTATTAGTTTATTCTTCCTTTCAATAACAGCATCATTTGCTCAATTTATTTTTAATGGTGATGCTTCTGATTTAGGAAATAATGAATATCAAATTACACCAGACAGAACCAATCAAGTGGGTTCTATGTGGTATAGTACTAAAGCTGATCTAAATAATTCCTTTTCTGTAGATGCCGAGTTTAATTTTGGTTTTAGAGATGATGGTGGTGATGGAATGACTTTTTCACTTCAACCCAACTCTACAACTGTAGGAACAATTGGACAAGGTTTGGGAATGGAAGGTGTGAACCCTAGCTTGATTGTAGAGTTTGATACTCATAAAAATGGAAGAGACCCCGATTATGATCATATCGCTCTTCAAAGAAATGGAGACCCCGATCACTTTTTCTTCAATCGAAATATGTTGGTTACTCCTAGACGAATTGTAGATGGGCAAGATGATGTAGAAGATAATCAATGGTATGCTGTAAATATTACATGGGATGCTCCCACTCAAAGATTACAAGTATCTGTGAATGGAGTGATTCGTATTGATTATCAAGGAGATATCATTAATAATATTTTTGGAGGAGATCCTAATGTTTTTTGGGGATTTACAGGTTCTACAGGAGGAGCATTAAATCCTCATAAAATCAGACAATTACAAACAACACTAACTTGTGATGCTCCTGTTTTTTCATTGCTTACAGGTTTGCAACCTGTTTGTGATGGTGATACTGCTGTATTTGATATCAACTTAACAACTGGTGAAGAACCCCTTACTATTTATTATTCGATAGATGGAGTTGCCCAGACTCCTATTGGTAATCTAAATTTAGGAACTCATCAACTAAATCTATTAAGCAGTCAAAGTCTCATACGTGTAGATAGTGTAAATGGAGGTGGAAATTGTACAAATGATACATCACAAAGTTCTGGTATTAGTGTAGTAAATCCTCTGCCTACTATTGACCTTGGAACAACAACAACTATCTGTTCTGATGGCTCTACCCCTTTAACTTTAGATGCAGGAAATACAGGCTCAACCTATTCTTGGAATACTGCTGAAACGTCTCAAACAATTACGGTTAATTCTGCAAATACTTACAATGTAGAAGTTACTGATAATAATAATTGTGTAGCAAATACTTCCATAAACATTACTGAGGAAAATTGTAATACTTGTATAGACAGTGATAATGATGGTGTTTGTAACACTGAGGACTTAGATGATGATAATGATGGAATTTTGGATTCAGAAGAATGTCCTTTCAACTTTACAGACTATATCACTTTTGCTACTTCAAATGGTACAACAACAACTTTTGATGCTCCAAGTGCAGATGAAGGATTTCAATTTGATATTTACAGTTTGGATAATTCCTTTAACCTTACCATAAATGGTGTTGACTTGGTAACTGATGAAATTCAATGTGATGGAAATGGTCTGGCAGGTGAATCTTTATTGACTTTTGAATCAGATGGTACTGGTTTTGGTCGCTCAGGAAATAATGCCATTTGGACAATTAATGGAACACAAGATGATCCTGTAATTCGAGTAAGAATTGATGGAGCAGGTAATGTCTTATTTTATGGAAAAAGAAACACAAATGCAGCTCTTGAACCTATGATTATCAGAGCTACAGACCCACAACCTCAAACATTGACATGGAATACAACAGGTTCAAATACAGTCGTTCTTGCTCAAAAGGTAGTAGGACCAACTAATATTTCTGGAGGTGGATCTGGTATTAAGTTATGTACAGAAGACATTGATGGAGATGGATTAATCAATAGTTTGGATACAGATAGTGATGGAGACGGTTGTCCTGATGCTTTGGAAGGCAATGCTTCATTTACAACAAATGAGATTGATGGAAATGCTGATTTTACATTAATTGGTGCTGTTGATAATAATGGAGTTCCGATAGTGGCTACTGCTCTTGGACAACAAATTGGTTCTTCTCAAGATGAAAACACACAAGATGATGAATGTGCTTGTATCCCTCCAGTTGCAACTATTATCAATCCAACAATTGAGTTTTGTGAAGGCGATTCAGAAAATATACGATTACAATTTACAGGAACAGCTCCTTATACACTTTATTATACTTCAAACATTACAACAGGAGAACAAGTCATTTCAAATATTAATGCTGATACTTTGACAATTCCTGTTTCAGAAGCTCAAAATATTACCATTACTCGCTTAGATGATGCTACTTGTACAAATGATAGTTCAAAATCAGTAGTAATTACTACCAATCCTTTACCAAGCATTACAGTAAATGATATGGAAGTTTGTGAAAATGGAAGTATACAATTGAATGCAAATGGTGGTACTAGCTACTTATGGAAAAATACAACTACTGGACTTTCTGCTACCAATATTTCAAACCCTATTGCCTCTCCTACTGTAAACACAACTTATACTGTAGAAGTAACTGATGCCAACAACAGTGTGAGTGAAGAAGATGTGATTGTTACTGTAAATCCTCTACCAACCATTACTGTAAGTGATGAAGCCATTTGTCAAAATGGAAGTGTACAATTAAATGCAAATGGAGGAACAAGTTATTTATGGAAAAATACGACCACTGGACTTTCTGCTACCAATATTGAAAATCCAATTGCCTCTCCTACCACAAACACAACTTATACTGTGGAAGTGACTGATGCGAATAATTGTGTCAGTGAAGAAAATGTGATTGTTACTGTAAATCCTTTGCCAACCATCACTATAAATAATGAAGCAGTTTGTCAAAATGAAAGTGTACAATTGAATGCAAATGGTGGTACTAGTTACTTATGGAAAAATACAACAACTGGACTTTCTGCTACAAACATTTCCAATCCTATTGCCTCTCCTACCACAAACACAACTTATACTGTAGAAGTGACTGATGCTAATAATTGTGTCAGTGAAAAAGATGTGATTGTTACTGTTAACTCTTTGCCAACTATTACTGTAAGTGATGAAGAAGTTTGTGAAAATGGAAGTGTCCAACTAAATGCAAGTGGAGGAACAAGCTATTTATGGAAAAATACAACCACTGGACTTTCTGCTACCAATATTGCAAACCCAATTTCTTCTCCTACTATAAACACAACTTATACAGTAGAAGTAACTGATGCAAATAATTGTGTCAATGAAAAAGATGTAGCAGTAACTATAAATCCTTTACCAACTATTATAACATATGATAGAGAATTTTGTGAAGGAGGAAGTGTAGAATTAGCCGTTAGTGGTGGAGTAAGTTATTTATGGAAAAATACAACGACTGGACTTTCTGCCACCAATATTTCAAATCCTATTGCCTCTCCTACTACAACCACAACTTATACTGTAGAAGTAACTGATGCTAATAATTGTGTAAGTGAAAAAGATATTTTGGTAACAGAAAACCCTCTTCCTACTCCTTCTTTTGACAATCCTCAAACAATTGTTTGTCCTAATGAAAAAATAACATATACAGTTAATGGAAATAGTAATTCTGTATTTACTTGGAAGAGTATTTTACCAAGTGATAAAGTATCTTCTACAAATGGTAATGGCAATCAAAACACAATTACCTTTGCGGACACAGATGGTTTGGTAAGCATAGAAGTTGAAGAAAGAACAGAAAAAGGATGTAAAACAACCATTACACAAGACATCTCAATTGATCAATTACCTAGTTTAATATTCAATTTGGAGGATAAAATATGTGAAAATGAAAGTAGTATAACATTGACTGCTAGTCCATCGGGAGGAATTTATACTTATGAAGGAAATACAATCACAGAAGTTGATCCTACCAATACTCTTTTCTCTAAAGAAACTCCTCTTACAATTTCTTATGAATTTACGAATGCTAATAATTGTAGGGTAAGTACTACACAAGAGATTATCATTCATGAATTACCAGTTATTGACTTTCCTACTGTTCAAGGAACTTGCTCTAATGCAGGAGCTTATACATTGGTTGAAGCATCACCAAAAGGTACTGGAGGTGTTTATTCTGGAATAGGAGTAGTCAATGGTCAATTTATTCCTTCTGCATCAGGAGTTGATTTTGCAAACCCAAACCCAATTACTTACACCTATACAGATGAATTTGGTTGTACAAATACTGCACAGAGTTCAATTGAAATTTATGAGCAGCCAACTGTTGAAATTAATGAAGGCTTTGTGTTATGTGAAGGTGATAAAGGAGTATTTACAGCAACATCTTCTAATCCTAATGTTACTTACATTTGGGCAAAAAATGGAAATGAGTTATCAATCAATAATTCTACTTTGGAAGTTGAAGAAGCTGGTGATTATCAAGTAAAAGTAGATTATGAAGGTTGTCAAAACACTTCTGAAGAAGAGACTGTTGAATTGGTTTCTATTGAAGTAGAAGCTGGAGAAGATCAAATTATTATGGAGGGAGAATCAATCACTTTGGCAGGAAATGTACTGACAGATGTATTGAATAGCAATTATACAATACAATGGACTGATGAAACAGAAATTAGTACAGAGCAAAGTACAATCATTACTCCTGAAAAAAGTGCTACTTATATTCTGACTGCAACAGATGAGTATGGTTGTTCTGCAACAGACGGTGTTTTCATCAAAGTGATGCCTAATATCATGATTCCAAATGGATTTAGCCCTAATGGTGATGACCTAAATCAAGCATGGATCATCCAAAATATTGAGGATTATGAATATGCAAAAGTTGAAGTTTATAATCGCTGGGGAGATCTTGTTTACATTACACAAAGTGGTTATGACAATGACTGGGAAGGAACTAGAAATGGTGTACCACTTCCCAATGCAACATACTATTATGTTATTGATCTGAATTATAGAGATTTGGTTTATAGTGGTAGTCTTACCATTATCAGATAAGTAGTCAATAAGAGATGATGAAAAAGGCGATTCATGTTAATGAGTCGCCTTTCTTGTTTTATGTTGAGAAAAACCAAATAGATATTTACAATCTATGTACTATTAACTCACATTTTTTGTACCTTAAATTTCATAAATAGAATGAATTTCAACTAGATAAATAATGATAAAATCAACTTTAGAGTATAGTATCGTATTTTTTATAAGCTCCTTATTTCTTCTATCGTGTACAGATAATGAAAATAGTTTGAGTAATATCATCGAAGAACGTACGATGTTTTCTGAGTCAGTAGAGGATACTATTATTGCAAAAATGAGAGATGTGTCTCAAAAGTTCAGTATCAATGCTTCAAAAGATACTGTGATTACAGGAGAATCTGGAGTGAGAGTTGGAATTGCTGCAAATGTTTTTGTAGACAAAGAGGGGAACCTTGTAGACAAGGTGAAATTAGATTTATTGGAAGCAACCAATGTACAAAGCTTTATTGAAAATGATTTAATGACATTTTCTGGGGATGAGATTTTAGAATCAGGTGGAATGTTCTATATCAATGCTACCTCACCTAATGGTCAAGAAGTAAGTATCAAAAATGATGAATCTCTTACCTTATCAATTCCTACAAATAATATCATAGGAGATATGAACCTTTTTTATGGTAATTATGACAAAGATGGAAAGCTTGATTGGCAACAGATAAAAGGAGAAAAAAACATGAAAATTGACTTCAACATGGTTGCAGTCCCCATTAATTCTCTTCCTTACAATGATATACTCAAAGATACCTCTACTTATGCCTTTAATAAGCTACCTGTTATTACCAAGGAAATAGAAAAATTACTTAATCCGAAATATGAAGGAACATTTATCGCTACTCAAGAGTTTTTTGATAGATTTCATATTCATATGCTTGCTCTTATAGTAAACCCAGATCAGCAAGATGTTTTTACAGAAGTAATGGATATTTATAAAAAGCACATTAATGGTAATTTATGGGAAGCTGATGAAGAAGTGGTAAAACATTTAACACCTTATTATATTGCATCCATAGATAAATGGAAAAAAGAAGCGGAAGAGGAAAATTTTCTCTCAAAAGGATTTCTTATTGTGGGGAAAATATTCTGGAATGTTTTAGAGTCTGCTTCCAAAGCAAAATACACACAACCAATTAGCTTTTCAAAATTAGGTATTACCAAAAATACTACAAAAGAAGACCTACTCAAAAAGGGAATGTCAAATGCAGAAGCAAATAAATACCTTTTTATGTACAAAGAACATGAGAAAAGAAAAGTAATTGCTGCAAACGCACAAGAAACAAAGAATAACTTTGAAAAAGTTAAACACTATATGACTTCAATTTCTAAATTAGGTTGGGTTAATATTGATCGTTTTTTAAGAGATCCAGCTTGTCAAGAAAGTAGCGTTTCTTTTATTGTAGATGGTGTAGAAAATAATAAAGTAAAATTATTAATGGTTTTTCCAGCAAGGAATATTTGTATTCAAGCCATCAAAAATGAAGGTAATAAATATAGTTTCACAAATAAAAGTGGAATGTATCGAAAACTTCCAATTGAAGAAGAAGCTGTCATTATTGGATTATCTTCCTCTAATGGTACACCTTATTTTGGATCAATGAAAGTAAACATACCCATAGATGGAGAATTCACACTAAAAATGCAACCATCTACACTAAATGAAATAAAAATTTCAATGGAAAAGGTTTTAAAAATAGAAAAACCAAGTTTATAATTAATATCAATCCTTTTGAGAAACAAAAGATTTTCAAAAATAATACACAACTTATTAGTATAAGTAAGTGTCATTAACAACAAGGCAATTAATTTCAGAATTAATTGCCTTGTTTTTATAGTTACTCTTTTTTAAAAGCCCTGTAAAAATAGAGTGAGACAAGTACAATAAATGACAAATAATTGAACATTGTAATAGTTGTTAAAAACCAAAACTTTGTATCATTTCCTAAATAAGAGGGATAAACAATAATACATGAAATAGCAAATACTAATACAGCTACAATATACCTTATATTGTCTTCCAATACATTTAGTTTCTTTAGGTCAAAGTTTACAAAAAATGAAAACACAAAAGGACCTAAAAGGTTATTAAAGAGAATAATATAGTAAAACACCCAAATCAAAAACTCCATTTCTCTCCTAATGCAAAATCTTAAACACCAATTCTTTCAAAATATCTCCTTCACTAATTCCACCAGCATTGATTCCTTTACTTTTCCCATCTGCTTCTCGAAACAACCGAATCACTTCCATCACTTTTACCAATGGATAATTTTTAATTCCTTCTCGATAATCTTTCACAAAAAAAGAATTTACTTTCAAGAGCATTGCAATTCCTTTTTCTGAGCGATCTTTGGAATGATGTACTAATAATAGTTTAGTGAAAAATCCATACAAAAGAGCTAGGGTTGGAATCAAAGGATATTCTTTGGGGTTTTTGGAAAAATGTAATGTAATTTTATTCGCCCTTAACACATCCTTATAAACTAATGCTTTTTGTAATTCAAAAATATTAAAGTCCTTGCTTACTCCCACATACTCTTCTATATGATTGGCAGTAATTTCTAGAGACTGATTCTTAAAGTTCAAAAGAATTTTATCTAACTCATTTGAAATTTTAGAAAGATTAGTCCCTACTGCTTCAATCAACATTGCACTTGCCTTGTAAGTAATTTTTGAATTATAATCATTCAAATATTGGCTAGTCCATGCAGGGACTTGATTATCATATAGCTTTTTGGAATGAACAAAAACTGTTTTTTTCTCTAATTCCTTGACAAACTTTTTACGTTTGTCCAATTCTTTATTTTTATAGCAGAAAACCAAAACAGTAGATTCTAAAGGATTCTCCAAGTAATTCAAAAGCATTTTTTGCCCGCCTTCATTATTCAAATCCTTTAAATCTTGTGCTTCTTTTATGATGACAACTTGTCGATCAGACATCATCGGAAAACGCTTAGCATTTCCCAAAACAGCACTCATATCAATATCTTTTCCATAAGAAACTACTTGGTTAAACCCCTTTTGAGATTCTTCCAAAGCACTTTCTTCAATATAATTTGATATTTTATCGATATAAAAGCTTTCTGTGCCTTGCAAAAAATAAACAGGGTGATACATTCCCTTGCGTAAATCTCTTAATACTTTTGTTGCTTCAACTGCCATAATCTTTTAAAAAAAGTGTACCTTTGATGTTTATTGATTACGAAATTAGCATAAAATTTTAAATAATAGATGAAAAAGAATTTTGTAGAGGAATTACGCTGGAGAGGAATGATTCATGACATGACTCCTGGTACAGAAGACCAATTAAATAAGGAAGTAACTACAGCCTATGTTGGTATGGACCCTACGGCTGATTCTTTGCACATTGGACATTTAGTTTCTATTATGATGCTAAAGCACCTTCAGGTGGCAGGTCACAAACCTATCGCACTTTTGGGAGGAGCAACAGGAATGATTGGTGACCCTTCTTTCAAAGCTGCTGAACGTGTTTTGTTAGATGAAGAGGCAATTGCAAATAACATTGCTGGAATCCGCAAACAATTAGAAAAGTTTTTGGATTTTGAAGGAGAAACTGGTGCAGAAATCTTGAACAATTATGATTGGTTCAAGGACTTTAGTTTTATTGATTTTGCTCGTGAAGCTGGAAAGCATATCACAGTAAACTATATGGTGGCAAAGGATTCTGTAAAGAAAAGAATGGAAACAGGTATTTCTTTCACAGAGTTTACTTACCAATTATTACAAGGTTGGGATTTTTATCACCTACATACTACCAAGAACTGTAAACTTCAAATGGGTGGTTCCGACCAGTGGGGAAATATCGTAACTGGTACTGAGTTAATCAGACGTAAAAACGAAGAAAACAGAACAAGTGAAGATGGGGAAAGAGAAAGAGATGCATTTGCTCTTACTTGCCCATTAATCACAAAAGCTGATGGTACTAAGTTTGGTAAAACAGAGAGTGGTTCTGTATGGTTAGACCCAGAGAAAACTTCTCCTTACCAATTCTACCAATTTTGGTTAAATGTTTCTGATGAAGATGCTTCTAAATATATTCGTATTTTCACTTTATTGCCACAAGATAAAATTGAGGCTTTGGAAACTGAAGCAACTGCTGAAGGTGCTCCTCCTCGTATTTTACAAAAAGCATTGGCTGAAGATGTAACTGTACGTGTACATGGACAAGCTGAGTATGAAATTGCTATCAAAGCAAGTATGATTTTATTTGGTAAAAATGTTACGGAAGAATTAAAATCAATTGATGAGCGTACTTTATTGGAAGTTTTTGATGGGGTTCCTCAAGTAAAAATTTCTAAAGAAGCTTTGGCTGAAGCGGGAAATGTAACAACATTATTAGGAGTTGCTACTGAGGGAACAATCTTCAAATCAAATGGAGAGTCTCGTAAAACTATCAAAGGTGGTGGTGTAAGCATTAACAAAGCAAAAGTTACTGATATTAATGCTCCTACTTCTGAAATTGAATTATTACAAGATAAATTTATCTTAGCTCAAAAAGGAAAGAAAAACTATTTCTTAATCGAGGTTGAGTAATTCAATAATTTATATATTTAAATATCATAAAGGACAGTTGTTGATTTAACTGTCCTTTTTCATTGTTCTAAACTTTTATCATTATGAGTAATATTGTTTTAACAACAGGAAGATTTATCAAAGAAAAAGCGTATTTCGAACACCTTACCAATATTTGTCCTCCCTTAGAATTATTGCCAATTAGTACTTTTTTGACCAAAAGTAAATTGGAAAATCATATTTTGGATACTACTTTTTTAGATAAAAATGAGTTCTACCATTACCTCAAAACGCAAAAACCTAATTTTGTAGTTTTCTTTGTGAGTCCAGAAACAGAAGAATTTTTATTAGAGTGCTTGGCAAAAAAGGAAGAATTTGGACATAAAATTGAGTTTCTGATTTGTGGAAAAAATATTGAAAATAAAGTTGAATTTTTATTGGAACATGAAGCTGATGTAGTACTTTATGATGCGATCGAAGAACCTCTTACCGAATTAATCCATAGCTTAAGTCTTCCACTTAATATCTTTCTTGATCATGTAAAGGGAATTGCTTATAAAAATGGGCATGGCACAGTAACCAAAACAGAACGTTATCCAAGTGAATTACAAGCAAAACATTTTGATGAATTATTAATTGAAAACCTAAATTTTCACCCTTACCTAAAACATCAAAAAAGCAAAAATGTAGCTCCTCACCTATTCTTCAATATTAGCTTTCAAAATGATACACTCAGTGAAGAATGTTTTAGAAATACTTACAAAAAGTTGGAGCAAGAATATGAGATTCGCTATGTAGAACTAAAAACAAACAATGATGCACAGCTTACTACTTGGTTGGCTAATATTCAAGAAGACCTTCCTCCTTTTGAAATAGATTATACTTCTTCCAATACCATTCTTGACCCAATTGCTTTTCCTAGAGCACATAGAATCTGGCTTTATTATCCAAATAATTCTCAGCATGAAAATATTGGTTGGGTTTTCACCAATAAAATCAAAAAACAAGAGTTAGAAAGTTTGTTAGATATTCCTCTAGGGTATTATCATTTTGATTTTAAAAAGCATACTCCGAAGACAGAAAAGATTGTTCAAATAGTAGATACTATTAAAGAGTATCAAACTGCTCCAAAATCATTTTTGAATCTTGGAAAGTGGAAGTTGAAGAGAAAAGTTAATAAATTACTTAAAACTCTGTAAATGAGAGATTATAAATTAAATTTTACAAAAAGGAGAAAATAAGTATCAGTTTGGCATTGTATATGCCAACAAATGAGAATATTTATTTTTATAACCTTAAAATTTAATGAAATGAAAAAATCTCTTTTGATTTTACTATGTTCCGCTCTTCCATTTGGAGTATTTGCACAAGACAATGAAACTGCCACAAGTGAAATGAGTAGACAACAAGAACTTGGTTTAACTACCAGTAATTTTGATAGCTTTGGTTTAACCTATAGAATAGGAACACAAAAATCATTGTGGCGTTTTAATACTCTATTATTTTCCAGTAATAACTCTGATTATGAATATAAAGATGATAATAGAGAAACAACAGCAAATAGCTTCAACACTACACTTTCAATAGGTAAAGAATACCGTAAGCAAATTAATGATAAATTTGATTTACGCTTTGGAGCTGATCTTTCATTTGGATATTTATATAGAAAATCCAACATAAATGATACAGATAACAGTAGTGAGATTATAGATAAAGAAACATTGTATACACCTGGAATTAACTTTGTACTTGGAGCAAATTACAGTATTAATAAAAATATTATAGTAGGTGCAGAAATTTTACCCGGAATTTATTATACCACAGGAAAGGAAGAAACAATATATTCCGATGAAGAAACAGAAAGTAGTAACACAGTTAATATATCACGACTTAATTATAGATTATCAAACTCTTCATTACGACTCTCACTAGCTTATCGCTTCTAAAAATCATAAAATAAGCCCTTAGAAAATCTAGGGGCTTTTTTCTTGTAAAAAATAAAGCAATCCAGTGAATATTTTCTAACTTTGGGGTCTATTTAGATTTTATAAAAATTATTAGATAAAGATGGAAAAGAATATTGGTTATTTACCAGGTGATGGTATTGGTCCTGAAGTAGCTGCTGAAGCAAAAAAAGCATTAGAAGCTGTTGCTGAAAAATTTGGTCATAAATTCAACTTTACTGAAGCTTTGGTAGGTGCTGTTGCAATTGATGAGACTGGAGACCCATATCCAGCAGAGACTCACAAAGTATGTCAAGAGTCTGACGCTATCTTATTTGGAGCAATTGGACATCCAAAATATGACAATGACCCTTCTGCTGCTGTACGTCCAGAGGAAGGATTATTGAGAATGCGTAAATCTTTAGGTCTTTTCTGTAACATTCGTCCAGTAAAAGCTTATTCTGTATTAGAAGATTTTTCTCCATTAAAAAAAGAAAGAATTTCTGGTGCTGATTTAGTTGTATTCCGTGAATTAACTTCTGGTTTATACTTTGGTTCTCCAAGAGGTAGAACTGAAGATGGAAAGGCTGCTTTTGAAACTTGTAACTACACTGCTGAGGAAATTACAAGAATTGCAAAAATGGCTTTTGAAGCTGCTCGTAACAGAAGAAACAAAGTTACTTTAGTTGATAAAGCAAATGTATTAGTTACTTCTAGATTATGGAGAGAGGTTGTTACTAAATTACATGCTGATGAGTATTCTGATGTTGAGTTAGACTATTTATTTGTTGACAATGCAGCAATGCAAATGATCCTAAACCCTAAGCAATTTGATGTAATTTTAACTGAAAACTTATTTGGTGATATTATCTCTGATGAGTCTTCTGTAATTGCTGGTTCTTTAGGTTTATTACCTTCTGCTTCTGTGGGTAGCTCTGTAGGTTTATATGAGCCGATTCATGGTTCTGCTCCTGATATTGCTGGACAAAATTTAGCAAACCCTTCTGCCGCAATCCTTTCTGCTGCTATGTTATTAGAATCTTCTTTTGGATTAGTTGAAGAAGCTAAAGCAATTATCTCTGCTGTAGATGAAGCATTAAATACTGGATTTGTAACAAAAGATATCAATAAAGAGAGTACTGTTGGTACAAAAGAATTTGGTGATAGAATTGTTGAATTAATTAAAAAATAATTGATTACCGAAATATAAAGAAAGGGAATTCAAAAAATGAATTCCCTTTCTTTTTTGGCTAAAACACTTCCAATTTTTTCTTAAAAAAATTATATTTGTAATAACACACATTAAAAAAACAATTAATTTCGCTTTATGAAAAAGTTAACAATTATTGGATTAGTAGTAGCAATTGCTGGATTAAGTGCTTGTAATCAAGGTTGGTATGATGGAAAAACTCATAAAACGTCTTACAAGAAACCAATCACTCACAAAGTGAAACCTCATCAAAAGAAGCCAAAAAATTAAAAACAAAAGTCGGAAGCTATCAACTTCCGACTTTTTTATTTCTTCGCTCTCTTCTTTTTCTTTTCTTTTTTATCATCTACCCTTTCCACAGTGATTACTTGAGGAACTTTACGAAGATTATCTAATAACTTATCAAGTAGTTGGCTGCTATTCAAACTTACAGTAAAGGTATCTTCAATAATCCCTGTTTTTGTCTCAGCCTTCATACAAGTGATATTCAAATCTAACTTTGAAATCTCAGCACTAACATCTGTAATAAATCCTCTTCTATCTGTACCAATTACTTTGATTGTAACATCAAAATCATAGGAAACAGATTCATTCCATTTTGCTTTTACAACACGATAACCATAATTTGCCATCAATTCTGTTGCCCTTTCACATTTAGTTTTGTGAATCTCCAAAGCACCATCAGCTGTTACATAACCCAATACATCATCTCCATGAATAGGATTACAACAACTAGCCAAAACATAATCAACTTCTTCCTGTGTTTCACCGACTAATAGAGCTTTTTTATTAAGTTCTTTTGCTCTCTTAGAAACTTCTTCTTCTTGATTTGCCTTTCGCTCAAGTAGTTTTTCTATTCCATATTCTTTAAGCTCTATAAGAACTTTTTCATCAAACTCTCCTTGACCAATTTCATAATACACATCCAAAAGAGATTCCTTGTTCAAATAGAACAATAACTCTCTGCGATTATATTTCCCAAAGTCAATTCCGAATTTCTGTACTGTAATTTTCTCACCTTTACCCGCAATATTTCTACGCTTTTCATTCAGAAAATCTTTAATCTTTTTGCGAGCTTTTGAAGTAGACACATACTCATACCACTCCTTAGTTGGCTCTTCGGTATCAGAAGTTAGTACCTTAATTTGATCACCATTTTTCAACTTATGGTTTTTAGGAACAACCTTATGATTTACATAAGCTCCTGTACAATGCAATCCTACTTGTGTATGTAAGTCAAAGGCAAAATCTAATACTGTTCCGCCTGTGGGTAGTACTTTAGCATCTCCAGTAGGAGTAAATACAAATATTTCCTTATTAAATAAATTCGTTCTGAAATCTTGAATAAATTCTACCGCAGAATCTCCTTCTTTATGTTGACTTAACAATTCACTTACTTGTCCAATCCATTCATCTAAGCCAGACTTTGCATCATCTTTGTCCTTATATTTCCAATGAGCAGCATATCCTTTTTCTGCAATTTCATCCATACGAGTTGTACGAATTTGTACCTCAACCCATTTTCCTGTATCCCCTGCATCATTCATTACAGTAGAATGAAGTGATTCATAACCATTTGATTTTGGATTACTTATCCAATCTCTCAAGCGATCTGGTTTAGGACGATAAAAATCTGTAATTACAGAGTAAATATTCCAACAATGTGTTTTTTCTTGTTCCTTATCTGCTTCTACAATGATTCGAACAGCTAATAGATCATATACTTCTTCAAAAGGGATTTGCTGAGCATTCATCTTTTTCCAAATTGAATACACAGATTTAGAGCGTCCCTTAATTTTGAACTCAAGATGCATATCTCTTAGCTTCGCTTGAACAGGACGAATAAACTCGCGAATATTTCTTGTTCTTTCAGCAGCAGTTTTGGATAATTTTTCTTGAATAGCTTGATAACTTTCTGGCTCAGCGTACTTTAAGTACAAATCTTCTAGTTCTGTTTTGATTGCATATAAACCAAGTCTATGAGCTAAAGGAGCATAAAAATAGATCGTTTCAGAAGCAATCTTAAGTTGTTTATGACGAGGCATACTTCCTAATGTCCTCATGTTATGCAATCGGTCAGCAAGCTTCACAAGAATTACACGAACATCCTCAGAAAGAGTAAGTACCATCTTTCGAAAATTCTCAGCTTGTTGAGATTCAACATTGTGTCCACCAGATATTTTGGTAAGCCCATCGATAATCATGGCAACTTTCTTCCCAAAACCTTTTTCAATTTCCTCTAAAGTAATGGGAGTATCTTCTACCACATCATGTAATAAAGCAGCTACAATAGAAGTTGGTCCCAATCCAATTTCTTCTACAGCAATTTGTGCCACAGCAATTGGATGAAAAATATAGGGCTCTCCAGATTTTCTACGCATTTCTTTATGGGCATCTACTGCTGTATGAAATGCTTTTTTGATAATTTTGGTATCTCCTTCTTTTATATAAGGCTTAGCATGTTTTAATAATTCTCTATACCTTCTTACAATTTCTTGGTTCTCTTGCTCTTCTGTTAGGTTGTATGCCATAAAAATTGGGGTTTGTGTGTTTGACTAATTTACAGAATATTTGTCTGATTCTGATATTTCTCTACGTCTTTTTTCTTTATATGCCATCAGGAACA
The DNA here is from genome assembly GCA_024232295.1 of Cytophagales bacterium. GTDB lineage: Bacteria > Bacteroidota > Bacteroidia > Cytophagales > JAAEPT01 > JAAEPT01. Next base: position 13,050 of record JAAEPT010000155.1, on the reverse strand, counting down.
CAATTGCTATGTATTGAAAAGGTAAGGAATGACCAGAAAATAGCCTTGTATCATAGCATTGCTGTCTAGAATACTCTTCTTTCGTAATAATTTCTCTTATCTCTCCTCTATATTGTAACACATACTTTCCATCACGATAATCTGCACTAAGCCCTCCTTTTTTATGATTTCCCAGAACATAGAAAAAATTAAAACCAGTATAAACCATAAGAACAGGAACAACGAAAAAATATTTCTTTGGTAAAAATGCTAATAAATCGGAAAGCTTGGGCTTTTTCTGACCATCTGTTAATTTCTGTGCAAGAATTACCCCTAGACCAAAACCTAAAAAGGTTAAAGGTCCTGTGATAATGAATAACATACCTAGATTGATATACAAAAAAGTAGCAAGATGAATAATAATGCCAACTACAAGCGAAAAAATCAATCCTATTTGGAATCTAAATAATAGTTTTTGAGTCATAATATCATTTACCAGTTTCTATAAATATCTAATAAAATATAGACCAAATGAACACAATTAACCAAAATAATAACAATTCCCAATAAGGGCCAACAAGCATTTTCTAAAGAAAACAAAAAAGGACATAGCATCCTCATAACAACAAAAATATTGAGGAATATATAAATAAATTGAGATATAAAAGTTTTTTGGTTAATCATAACTTCACAAAAAAATATCCATGTATATTTTACTAGATAAAGAAACAAAAAGTTTTGAATAGCAAATAAAGTATACCAAGCAAAATGTTTTCAAACATTGTGTTTGAAACAAGGTTTATCCTAAAAGTAAATTTAAGAGACAAGTTCTGTAACGTAAAATATTGTATGATGAAAACAAAAAGCTTCAGTAAACTTATCACAAAATATACAACTATTTTTATTCTAATTTTGACAACTACATCTTCTTATGCTCAAAATGAAGATGTACAATATCATGCAATAAAAACCCATCAAAAAGTACATACTGGAATGACTGTTTTGAGTACATGGGCAGTCAGTAATTTAGCAATTGGAACCACTCAAATAAACTCAAGTGATTGGTATTATCACAGAACAAATATGATGTGGAACACTGTAAATCTTGGATTGGGATTATTAGGACTTTATCAGTCTAGAGATTTGAAAAAAGTGGGAAGTGTCAAAGAATTAATCAAACGACAAAAAAAATTAGAAACAGCTTTTATTGTCAATAGTATTTTAGATATAGGATACATAACTACTGGGGCAATTTTAACAAATAATATTGATCAAGAAATAAAACAAACAGGGTCAAGTCTAATGCTACAAGGAGGGTTTCTTCTAGTTTTTGATGCGATAATGTATGCTACTATTCGAAAAGAGCGTTTGAGAACTTCAGAAAAAATCACACAATTGGGATTTTCGTTGACTGGCTCTACTCCTACCTTTCATATAGGTTTTTCATTTTAAATCTATTACCATACAAAAGGAATCATTTTCCATTGAACATTTTCTTGATATCTCTGATAATCTGTAGACTGGCTTAAAACCTTTTCCTCTCCATCAATTCGAATCATTTGTAAGACAAATAACAACAAAGCCCCAAAGCTTGTATACCATTGAGAGGTGGCAATCACACAAGATAAAACCATCAAATACTCTCCTAAATATGCTGGATGACGCACGATACGATAAGCTCCTTTTGTTTTGATATCTGATTGTAAGGCAGGACGAATACTAAAACTTTTGCCTAAGTATAAAAAAGAATAAATTGTAAATAATGTAGCTCCAATAAATAAATAGGTTTCAAAAAGTGCCCATTTATCAAAGTCTGGAGCTAGTTTAAAAAGTACTCCTCCCAACAAAATAGCAGGGATGCTTACAGAGTTTTCATAGAACCCTTTAACAGAAATTGGTGTTTTACGAATGATAATCAAAACACCAATTAAAATATTTAATAATGTAATACAAACACGTATCACAGAGAAAGTATCTGCACTCCAAAAACCAATAATACCCCATAAGATAAAATTAATACCTAGAAGTAAATTGATAATCTTAGCCGATTTCTTTTTATTCATGATTAGTAAATCCAGAAAGGCCAATCAAAGATGTAACTTAATAAGTTTACAACCACCAAAATACCAATCCAAATTAACCAACCCCAAGCACTATCTCCATCATCATCATCTTCTACATAAGGATTATTTGCAGCTTTTCTTTCCTCAATCATAGCATTAAGGTTCTGAACAACAGAAGCAGCCATTTCTGCATCCAAACCTTTTTCTTTTAATGTAGCTACAATTTCATCATCAGTTTTTCCTTGTTGTTTCAACTCAGCAGCTTCTTGATAAATCTGCTTCACAACTTCTTGTTGTTGTTCTTCCGTTAATTGTTCTTCACTCATAGTATATAATTTTAAAAATTATTTTTGCTTTAATTGTAAGTTTGTATGAAACTCTTTCAGACGTTTATGAATAGAGCGTAATTCTGTAATGGTTGTCCAATTTTGTAAGAAAACAGAAAAACCTTCATGTACTTTTGAAAAGGCATTACTTACTTGTATTAATACTCCCAAAGTAATAGCCCCCGTAAATAAACTAGGACCTACAATCAAATAAGGAACAATAACCATAAATTGACCATACAAAGAAATCCATACATCAAAATATCCATAATGCATGAATAATCTCTTATAATTGAACTTAATACCAGTAAATAATTCCAAAATTGTAGACGGACTTGCATAATCTTCAGGATTGTCCTCTGCAAGTACTAATTCTTTTCGGAATGAAGCCTCTACCTTTTGGTTATTATATTCCAAACCAGGTAACTTTCCTCCAACAAACCAAGAAATAGCCAATCCTCCAATAGATACTGATAAGGCAACCCAGACCAAAGAGCCCTCAACTCCTTCAAAGAATGGCATGTTTACACCATTACTCAACTTCCACAAAATTGGGATAAATGCAATTAAGGTAAGAATAGCTTTTACAACATCTAATCCCAACTTTTCTACGATTTTAGCAAACTTATAACAATCTTCTTGTATTCTTTGACTTGCTCCCTCTAAATCTCCTGTAGAACTTTTCCACAAATCCACATAGTAAAAAGTTATCGCTTCCCTCCACATCAGACCATATACTCTTGTGTACCACGATAGAACTGTGTGTAACAATACAATAGGCATAGCAATAACCAAAAAAGAGGGCTGCCCTTCAAAACCATTAGTTATATAATCTAAAGAACTTAACAAGTCAAAAAACTTATCAATTCCTTCTTGGGATTTATCCTTATAATCTCCTGCTTTTTGAAGTAAGTTATAAAATTTACCATACCATTCATTGAATGCAACAGTCATTTGTACTTGTACCCAAATAGATGCTATTAAAAGAAATAAGCCTCCATAAGCTTTGAAAGCCCATTCTTTACTTGCATAAAAAGCCTTAAACATAAAAAAACAAAATTATTATTTACCTAACTGAATTTACTAATATAACACAACTAACCCTATTATTCACTAAAAATTATGAGTTTACCAAACTAAAAAGCACAAAAAAAGCTATCCAATTTCTTGAATAGCTTCCTTTATGAAATATTTTGTTATTATCTGTGAACACTCTTTTTTGTCCAGTGATCCTCAGCATTATGTAATTTTGCTCTTGGTAATAAACGATATCCTATTGTGATTTCATGTGTTCCATAAGGAGTATAATCTTGGATATCTGTTGTTGTAAAGTCAAATGAATAAGCAATTTCATAGTGACGAGCAATCACTGCTCCTAATAAAATAGCCATTGCATCACCGTGACGATAAGAAAGACCTACCCAATATTGGTGGAAGAAATCAAACTTACCATTAATATCAACAGATACTGGAGCACCCTCAACGCCTTTAACTAATACAGAAGGTACAAAAGCAATGTCTTGATAAGAAATTGGAATTCTGTATCCACCAGTAATAATGTAGTGACGATTTAATCTTGTCAAATCAGTAGTACCTTCAAGATCTACTCTAGTTCCTAATAATTGTTGAAGAGATAATCCAACATAGAAATCATCATTATAAATCCAAGTACCTAAATTTGCATCTGGAGTTGTTGTTGCTTGATCTGAATTAATTCCTGCTAAAACAGGGTCTTCACCAACGTAGTTTGCATCAGCAACAGCTTGTGCTTCACCTTTAACACCTGATGTAAATTTACTAGCATCGATTCTATACTGTTGTACTCCAAAAGAAAGAGCAAATGAAGCACGAATACCTGCTTTTCTATTACGTCCAAATCCACTTCCTCCCGTAAGACCTAAGTTATACGAATAAGAAGCTAGGAATGAAGTTTGAGAAATAGCACCTGCCTCATCTTTCATAATCATACCACCAGCTCCATGCCAGTTTGTACGCTCACCCTTATAGTGATAATATTCATGTAATTCTCCAATAGGCGAATGACCAGAAAGGTACATTGTCTGTGGAGCTCCTGAAAATCCAGCCCATTGCTGACGAAAACCTGCCTTTAAATCAACAAAATCTTCTGTTCCTGCCAAAGCTGGGTTAATCAAATAACTGTTTGTCATATACTGAGTGAATTGTGCCTTTTGCTGTGCACTCACTTGAAAGACTACAGCCAATAAAAATGAAATCCCAAATAATAACTTTTTCATTGTATAATGCTTTATTAATCTGTCTGTTTACTCGTTTGTCTATACGCTTGTATATCCCTTATGTAACCACTAAGTTAAACAAAATTAGATTTTTTTAATATTTTTTTTCACTATTTTTCTTAAAACTGCTCTAACCGTTCGTTAAGTTTCTGAAGTTCATCTACAAACTTATCCCTCACATATTTTGCAAAAGGATTCTCCTGTTCAATTGTTAAAAACAAATCCATAGAATCTCTTCCTAGGTTTTTTTTGATATTTAATAGGTATTGATAAGCTGGTGTTTTTTGTTCAACATCTGGAATATCCATTTCATTTACAGCTCTTCCAATAAAGTGTGTAAGAGCTTGTACATAAGCCATTTGTTGATCGTGAACTTCGGGAGTTCTTTTTAGGACATTCAACCCAATTTCTGAGGCAAAAAAACGATAAAGAATTTGGTCAATTTTTGGATTAACAGGACAAAGAACAAAGTTTAATCCTTGAATACCATCTTTTCCACTTTGAGGACCAAATAATGGATGAGTAGGAATAATTGTAACAGTATTTGGTAGATGCTTTTTCATCATTTCTACTGGACGAACTTTTACTGATGAAACATCTGCTACCACTGCGTTTTTCTTAACAAGATCTTTAATTTCTACAAGTACCTCTTCCAGAAACTGAACAGGAACACACAATATCACAACATCTTTCTGAGCGACATCTTGCAAAGTACCAGTTTTTACACCTAATTGCTCTGCTTCTCTCTCTCTGTTTGTCTTGTTATAAATCGTGATATCAAAATAAGGCTTAAGGTAAGGAGTGATAAACTGTCCAAAATTCCCAAAACCAATCAAACCTAAACTTTTCATTCTCATATTTCCTTATTTTTTTGAAAAAATGATTCATCAATATTTCCCCAAATACTTTTGCGATAACCTAATGCTGTACTTACCATCAAATTCTTAGTAATTCCCAATCTACAAAAAACAGGAAACAATGTATTTCTAAGAGGAGTCTTCATTCCATCTGATTGAAACATTGGGGTAACCAATCGAGATATTTTTTGATAAAAGCTCACCTGTTTTTTACGTTCTTTTTGATACAATTCAAATGCTTTTGGAATGTTTGTAGAGTTTTTCACAATTACTTCACTCAATACTTTTGCATCTAATAATGCAAAACTTGTCCCTTGACTCAATTGTGGACTCATGGCATGAGCAGAATCACCAATAAAAATTATTTCATCCTTATAAGATGGTTTTAATTCTACATCATAATAAGGAGCAACTACCAAATCATCCAAGGATTCAAGGCTGTCAAATAAATGGGCAAATTTAGGAACAAAGCTTTTAATTTCTTTTTTGAATTCTTCAATTCCTTTTTTTCTCCACTTTTCTACTCTATCCATTCGGATACTCCAAAAAAAGTTTACATACTCCTCTTCTCCAATAGCAGGTTTACCAATAGGCATCAAACCCAAAAAATGTTGGCTTCCTTTGTATATTTGGTAAATTTCATGATTAAACAATTGATTGTCACAAGGAATTTTTGCCCAAATAGCTCCCCACTTTTGACGAATATCTTTTTTAGCAATTCCTAAGTCTTGACGTAATCTTGAAGAAGAACCATTTGCTACAATTACCAGATTAAAACCTTCATAAAAATTACCTTGTGTATCAGAAAGTTTATATAAATCATTTATTTTTTCAATAGCATCAATTTCGGCCCCTAGAAGTAGTGGAATATTTTGTTTGTATAATTGTTTATGTAGTAATGAGAATAATGCTCCTCTATGAACGCCTAGTCCTTTGAGCTCCCATGGATTATCAAAATGAAGGTCTACAACTTTTTTTTGTCCATCAATCCCCAACATTCTATGAATTTTCGTTCCTAACTCTTCAACTTCTTCACCTAAGTCCAACTCATATAACATATTGAGACCTGTTGGTTGTAACATCACTCCAGCTCCTATAGGTTTTGGTTCTTGTTCCCTCTCAAATACAACTACCTCACAACCTGCATTTTGAAGAAACAGAGCTACACTTGCTCCTGCTGTACCACTACCAATAACTGCTATTTTCAACTTCATAGGCACAAATTTACAAATTTTAATCCTAATCTTTATGTATGTAAGTATATACCAATCCTACAAAAAACATTCCTCCCAATATATTACCTAACGTAACTGGCAACAAATTGTCAACAAAAAAAGTTGCCCATGAAATATCGGCTCCATAAAATATCCCTAACGGTATAAAAAACATATTTGCTACACTATGCTCAAAACCAATGGCTACAAAAGCCATAATGGGAAACCAAATCCCTAAAATTTTTCCAGAAATATTATCAGATGCTGTTGCCAACCAAACAGCCAAACACACTAACCAATTACAAGCTGTTGCTTTTAAAAACAATACAAAAAAAGATTGCGACACCTTTGCTTCTGCTATCCCCATTGTTGTTTCTAACCAAGGACTATTTGCAAAAATATTAGTTAAGTAAGCAAAAAAATAGGCAACAAAAACACTACCTATGAAATTTGTAACATATGATAGTAGTAAATTTTTAAAAACATCTTTGGAAGTAATTTTCTTTTGAAACCAAGCAGGTACTAAAATAGCAGTATTACCTGTAAATAATTCTGCTCCTGCAATTATCACAAACATAAGTCCTACAGGAAAGACAGCACCAAATAAAAAAGATGATAACCCACCATTTTCTTGTTTAATAGTAGGTACCCCACCCCCTACTTTCATAGCTAAAATTGCCCCAAAAGCAATATAAACGCCTGCTAAAAATCCCAAAACAAGTATTTTTGACACAGGTAATTTTGATTTTTGAATACTTGCTTCTATCAAAGAAGCAATAATTTCTTTTGAGGTTTTAAATGCCATAACTACTAAGTAATAATATTAAGGTAAGGTGTAAATGTGTGGTGATATGTGCAAGCATGGCTGTTTTCAAATCATACTTCCAGTACACATATCCAAATGCCATACCTCCCAAAGTATTTCCTATGACAATGTAAAGTATTATAAAAATAGATGGAGTTTCTAATACAGCAAATGCGATGGGTAAATGTCCAATTGCGAATAATAAAGATGAAAGAACAATTGCTATCCAAACATTTACTTTTTCCTTTTTGATAAGTTTAGAAAATACTAAGCAGAATAAAGTCATTAAACCAAAACGCATCAATATTTCTTCTGTAATTCCTCCATACAAAACTTTCATCAATAGAGTTGGTTGAATAAAAGCAGATAGTTTTTGCATTTCATCCCATGCAAAATGACTAATCATAGCATCACAAACTAGTAAGAACAAGACAACCCCAGCTCCAATAATTGTACCTTGAAAAATGGTTACTTTCCAATCTATTTTCCAAACTTTAAAAGGAGTATGAGAGATACATAAAGAACCAATAACTGTAGCCAAACCCAATAATATGGTTGGATTAACTAAAATCAAATACTTAATCTGATTGGATTGAAACTGCTGTAATAATTCTTCTTTTACTTCTTGGGGCAAAGGAATATCAATGCTCAATAAAGAAAGAACTCCCAACAATCCTATAAAAAATAAAATAACTGATTCTCTTAATTTCATAAAAACTCCCAGTTTTTAAAGGTAGCAGCTTGACCAATGACATTTTCATCATTATCCAATACTCTCCAAACAACCACATTTTTAATAAAAAAACGCTTACCAGAACTAGAGATTCTTATTCCTTCATAATTTGCAATGAACCCTTTTTCCCTTGCTTCTTCTAACATTTCTGCCCTACGTTCTCTTTTATCTTCTTCTGCTGTTTTGTGAGAAGGTGTTTTCGTAAAATCTTCCCAAGACATTTCCCAAAGAGTTAATGCAACACTATTACCATAATTCAAAATAGGATCATTTTCTGTACCATGTGAAACCACTACAAAATCTGCTTCTTCAACAGTCTGAAAATCTTGCTTTATTCCTTTTCTTTCAACCAAGTCAACTCCAACAAACTTTTTATAAGAGTTTAACAAGTATTGAATATGTTGCTCTTTCATTTTAAGAAAATTTAATTGATTTGATAGGTACTACCTTTGTGATTCGTAATATTGGGATAAACAAAACAAAACCAATAAAAATGAGAGCACCTAAATTGACTCCAACAAAAGCAACCCAATCCCATAAAATTGGGACAGCATCCATATGATAGTTTTCTGGATCTAATGGAATTAATTTAAAGTAATCTTGTAAAAAGCAAAAAACTAATGCAAGAGTATTTCCCCAAACAAGACCTTTTAATAATAGCTTTGCCCCCATAAAAAAGAATATTTTCTTGATAAAGGCATTTGTAGCTCCCAAAGCTTTCATAACCCCAATCATTTGATTCTGCTCCATAATCAAAATATACATAATAGAGATCACATTAAAGAATGCAACAGCAAATACAATAATGATCAAGATATTTACATTCTGATTCAATAAAGCCAACCAATCAAACAAATAGCGATATTTCCCTTCTATATTTTCAACAGTAATTTCATAATCTGCCTCATAGAATAGTTTGTCTTCAATCTCTGCCAAACGAGTAACATCATCTACCATGAATTCAAAACCACCAACCAGTGTATCATCCCAGCGATTAAATTTTTGAATCATCCCTAAATCAACAATAGCCACACGATCATCAAATTCTTCCAAACCTGTTTGGTAAATACCAACTACTGTTAATTTTCTTGGACGTAAATTCCCTCTAATAAAAAAGTAAAAATTAGCCTTGTCTCCAACCTTCAAACCAATCTTTTGGGCAATTCGCTGACTCAGGACTACTTCCTTTGCATAAAGTTTAGTAGTATCATGAATATCTACAAAACGCCCTGCTTTTAAGTTTTTTACAAAATTAGTTGTATCAAAGTCATCACCATAACCCTTCACCATCATCCCTACAACATGCTCATTAGCATGCAAAACACCTTGAAGATAAGCAATAGAATGCATTGATCTGATTCCTTCAACTTTTAACCCTTCCTTATAAAGATGACTATTTGTTGAGACAGGTAAATCAGACATCTGATTATTAGCTGTATATTTATATGCTCTAAGGTGAGCATCGAAATCATAAATTTTTTGAGATACTTTTTGTTGAAACCCTCCCAAAATGGAAAATGCCAATAATAGGGCAAATACACCTACCCCCACACTAATGATCGCCAAGCGTGAAGAAACATTTGCAAATGTACCGTTCTTATTCTGAACTATTCTTTGAGCAATGAAGTATTCTGTAGATTTCAAATTGAAGGTTTTTAACTTCAAAAGTAAACAATTTGTACAAACAAAAAAATCCTCTCAAGTATTTCTACCTAAGAGGATTTTCAATTTATTTTCTAAAATAGATTGAGATTAATAATTAAATCCTTGCTCTCCATGAATTGCCTCATCAAGACCTTTCTCTTCTTTTTCTTCATCTACTCTTGCTCCACCAGTAATTAAAGAAGATACTTTAAACACAATAGTTGTTGCCACAGCAGAAAATACCATTGTTACAAACATTGCCAAAGCTTGAGAGCCAATTTGTCCCCAATTTCCGTACAATGCTCCTGTTCCATCAGGATTTACATCAGGATTTGCAAAGAAACCTGTAGCAAGTGCACCAAAGATACCTACTAAACCATGGATACCAAATGCATCTAATGTATCATCATATCCTAATAAAGATTTTAATTTCACAACACCAACATATCCAACTATACCTCCTAGTGCTCCCATTGCCAATGCTGCTGGAGTATCTACATAACCTGCTGCTGGAGTAATTGCAACCAAACCAGAAATTACACCTGATGCACAACCAATCAATGTAGGACGTTTTTCTTCAAACCACTCAATTAATAACCAAGCCATACCACCAGCACATGCTGCAACATTTGTTACCAATAAAGCATTTGCTGCAATAAAATCAGCTGCTCCTGCACTACCTGCATTAAATCCGAACCAACCAAACCATAACAAGGCAGAACCTAAAATAATTAACTTAATAGAAGAAGGTCTTACTTCTTCCACACCATGATCTTTACGCTTTCCTAATAAATAAGACAATACCAAACCAGCAATACCTGCATTCACATGAATTACAGTACCACCTGCAAAGTCTAATTCTCCATCATTACTTAAAAATCCTCCACCCCAGATCCAGTGAGCTACCGGAACATAAACAACTAATGTCCAAAGTGCTGAGAAAATCAACCAAGTAGAAAAACGCATACGCTCTACAATAGAACCACTTACAATTGCCACAGCAATTGCAGCAAATGTTCCTTGAAAAGCCACATGTAATAATTTAGGTATTGAACCTTCTAAATCTGTTACTTTAATGTTCTTTAACATTGTTAAATCAAAATCTCCGATAAATCCATTACCTCCAGAGAATGTCAAACTATATCCAAACACAACCCAAACCAGTGTAGCTACACAAAATGCCATATAGCTCATACCCATTGTGTTCAATACATGTTTACTCTGAGAAAGACCTCCATAAAATAATGCTAAACCTGCTGGAGTCATCAAAATTACCAAAGCAGTTGAGATAAGCATCCAAGAAGTATCTCCTGCACTTAATGTTGCTGTCTCCTCTGCAAAAGCAAAGATTGGTAACACCATTGTCATAATTGTTGAAAGAATTACTTTCTTACTCATAATCAAATATTAAACGATAATTAATTTATTATCTCACAAATATACACATTTTAATCTCTTTTCTTTAACTAAAACAAGATATTTCGATAAATACCATTGTTTTACAATTTAACATTTGAGACAAAATCGTTTAATTTCACAGAAAAATTCACACAAAATCTAGTAAAAACATAAAAATCCATCAAAAATTCAACCCAAAACATAAAAATAAAAGCAAAACCTTAAAATTATTAAAAACAACAAAAACTCACCAAAAATTGTACTTTTCTAATTTAACATTACAGAATACCTATATTTATCGATATAATCGTAAATTATTTAGATTAAATTGATATTTATTATTTTTAATTAGGAAGAGAAACATTTTCCCAACCTTTTCAGTTAGATTTGTACTCATTAATAAAGCTTATACTTAGAAAATTATGGGAAATACTAGACGCAATAGTACTCCATTATCATTGGAGATGGTAAAAGTACTCAACCAACAAGTAGCATTAGAAGCTCTTTCATCTGCTAAATACTTAGCTGCTGCGGCTTGGTGCGGCTCAATGGGATATGATAATAGCTCTGAATTCTTTTTCAAACAAGCTGAAGAAGAACGTATGCACATGCTTAAAATTTTCAGATACATTTGTGATTTAGGAGGTAAAGCAATTTCTCCTTCTGTTGCAGATGTAAATGTAGAATTTAATTCATTAAGAGATGTTTTTGAATTCACATTAGATTCAGAAATCATGGTTTCTGAATCAATTAATGGAATTGTAAAACAAGCAAGAATCGAGAATGACTACCCTACAGAAAATTTTATTCAGTGGTTTGTAGAAGAACAAATTGAAGAGGAATTTGTGGCAAGACGAGCTGTTGAATTATTTGATTTAATGGGAGAAGATAAGTTAGCAATCTTTATGATTGACGAACGTATTCCTAAAATTGCTTTCAGTGGACATAACGGTGGAGAAGAAACAGGAGCATAAGAGTTAATAAAACACAAAATAAAAAAAGGGATTTGAAGAAAATCCCTTTTTTTATTATTCCTTAATATACTTCTCAAGCATTTCCATCTTATAAAGACTATACTCACCAGTCATCTCAAAAACAATCCTACCTGTTTGATCCAAAACTAAGATATAAGGCTTATCTACATGTTCAAAATCTAACATTTGATGATATTTTTCCAAATCACCTCGATACACCAATAAATGATCTTGAAGTTTAAGATCTATATGTGTCTTAAAGTAATGCTTTGCAGCATGTAAAGAAACCTCATGTGTCCCTGTAAACATTGGCATAAAGAACACATTGATATGGTAATTATTTTGATACAATACAGGGTGATGAGCATGATATATGAATTTATAATAAATAGGCATATACCATGATTTTAATTTTTCTTCTGATCTCTTAGTGTAAGCAATCCCAATAATGGTATACTTTCCTTTTGAGAACTCAGGCAAAGTTATATGCTTACCATCCAACGTCTCGCATTCCATCTCTGGAAAAGGAATATTATATTGTCCCACACTAACAAATGAGAAAATTAAGATAAAAAAATAGAATAAGTACTTTTTCATTTGCTACTCTGTTTTCGTTAATAAATAAAGACAAAGTCTATATAAGTAACGAAATTTATACCACTTCACCTAAAATTAGGCAAAAAAAAAGCTCACCTTAAATGATGAGCTTTGAGCCTCCAGTCGGACTCGAACCAACGACCTACTGATTACAAATCAGTTGCTCTACCAACTGAGCTATGGAGGCTTCTAATAGTATATACTT
>JAAEPT010000154.1 GCA_024232295.1 Cytophagales bacterium | reverse complement strand
CCTGTCTTTTTTATCCCATTTTTTACTATTTTAACACTTTGGCAGTGATAACAGCTTATTTTTATACTTATCTCGCACATAAATATAAGATAACACTTTCACTGTCAATCTTTTAATTATCATACATTTTCAATAACAACCCTTTTTATTTAACTGTATTGTGATATTATTGAAGTTGATGTCATTCATACATTTAAAGTGAGATTTAGGACATTCATGGAAACCTATTTTTGAACACGGTCTACAATCAAGGTTTTCATTTTGTAGTACAGTGTATTGTGTTTGGTAAGGATAGAAACCAAGTTCTGGAGTAGTATTTCCCCAAATTGATATTATTTCTTTCTTGAGAGCTGAAGCAATGTGCATTAAACCTGTATCATGACTGATTACAAGTTTAGCTTGTTGTATCAATGATGCTGATTGGTTTAGGTTGAACTTGCCACAAGCATTGAATATAGTAGTTGTCTTAGAGTCTTTGAAAAAAGTTTCTATTTCTTCCCCCACTTTATTGTCATCTTTTCCTCCTAAAAGAATAATTGGTTGATTTAATCCTTGACAAAACTCTATGATTCGTTGGGTTGGTAATTGTTTTGTGAAATATTGCCCTCCAATTACATAAGTATAATATTCTCTTGTTTGAAAAGTTGATGGTAAGCTATCTAAATCTACATTGTCTTTTGAAGGGATAAAGTAATCTAAGCCTTGATTATCATTTTTGATGTTAAGAGCTTTGATAGCTGGTTCCATATAACGTTCTACAACATGTTTGTTGGGCATTACACTTTTTGCCTTAAATTTCACATATAGAAACTTTTGCCAATTGATTTTATCAAAAGAATAGCTTTTGACTGACCAAAGAGAATTTTTGATGATTCTTGTTCTTAAGTTGTTGTGAAGGTCAATAATCAAATCATACTTCTCTTGTTTGAGAAGTGCCAGAATAGGCTTTATATTATCTTTTAATAGAAAGTATTTATCAATGTAAGGATTATCCTTAATTAATGTTTCAAATCCTTTTTTTGTGAAATAATGTACCTCTGCATTTTTTACTTGCTGTTTAATGCAACGAACCACAGGTGTTGTGAGTACAATGTCACCAATTGATGAAAATCGTAGAATTAGTACTTTCATTAGACTTATCTTTTGGATTTTTGTTTATTGAAGTATTCTGAAATTTCTTCTAAAGAAAAACTATTTAGTGTCATTTCTTTAGTTAAACCTCCTTTTCGCCCAACTAATGTTCCATAATACATATCTAGTAATCCTTCATTGATATGGGCATCAGGGTTAATACTAATCAATACATTTTTTTCTAAAGCATAATTTACCCATCTCCAATCAATATCTAATCGCCAAGGATTTGCATTAATTTCTATACAAACATTATTTTCAGCACAAGCATCAATAATTTTTGCATGATTGATAGGATAACCTTCTCTCCTTAATAATAAACGTCCTGTTGGATGACCAAGAATTGTTGTATAAGGGTTTTCTATGGCTGTAATTAAACGTTCTGTTGCTTTTTTTTCTGTCATACTCAAACCAGAGTGAATGGAGGCAACAATAAAATCAAAATTGGCTAATACATCATCAGCATAATCTAAACTACCATCTCCTAAAATATCTGATTCAATCCCTTTAAAAATTTTAAAGTTATTGTAAGATGAATTAAGCTCATCTATTTCTTGATGTTGTTGAACTAATCTTTCCTCAGAGAGCCCATTTGCATAAAAAGCTGTTTTAGAATGGTCTGATATTCCTAAATACTGGTAACCTAATTCTTGACAATAATCTGCCATATCAGACAATGTGTTTTTACCATCACTATAAGTACTGTGATTATGGAGAGTTCCTTTTAGATCATTTGTTTCAATGAAAGAAGGAGGAGGATTGTCTTGTGTATATTTAAATTCAAAGTCACCTTCACGAATTTCTGGGATATAATAAGGAAGAAAAGCCTTTTTGTATATCTCTTCTTCAGAATTTGCCTCAATATTTTTAGCAAAAGTCAATAAAGACTCTTGATTTTTTAATTGATGTCTAAGATGATAAATACTGCTTGAATGTATGAAAATCTCATTGTAGAACTTTTTAGGGTTTACAATTTTACATTCAATTTCTACTGAAGTATTATTTATTTTACCTCTCCAAGTAAATAAACCTGAATTTTTATTTTGTTGGAGATAAGATAAAGAATTTAATGTTTTAAAAACAACTTGTGGATTTTCATGTCCAATGATGTATTGAATCTTTTCAACAATTTCTAATCGTCTAACAATTTCACCAACTAATTGTACTTGTAATCCTTGTGCTTGTAGTGTTTTTTCTAATTCATAAGCCACTTGTTCAACATCAGCATATAAAGCTTTTCCTTGTTGAGCTTTCATAAAGAGAATTTGTTGAGCAATATTCTCTTGTGTCTTTTTTGCAAAACCTTTCAGTTTTGTTACTTCATCATTTTCACAAGCAGTCAATAAAGCATCAAGACTTTCAAGTCCTAATTCTTTCCACAAAGCATAAATCTTTTTTGCACCGATTCCCTTGATATTTAACATATCAATAACTCCCTTGGGCGTTTTGGCTAAAAGGTCAGCTAATTCATGAAAAGTACCTGTTCCTTTGATTTCCTCAATCTTATCCAAAAACTTTTTTCCAAGTCCAATAGTGGTCAATTCTTCTGGTGAAGCATCAATAATATTGATTTGTAATTCACCTAAATTATCAGCTACTTTTTGGTAAGCTCTTACTTGGAATGAATTGGCTTGGTGGAGTTCTAACAAAGAACCCATTAGCTTGAATTGTTGAATGATTTGTGAATTATTCATAGAATAGACGTGAAAATTGATGATAGGTAGTTACAAATTAATTGTTAATTCTGTAAAGATTCAAAATCTCTTTTGTAAATTTGAGTAATTGGCAACAATAAATTCCAAGATTGTAGGCATGCAGAAAGTAATATTAGATAAAGAACTCTTAGAGATTACCATTAATCGATTGTGTCAGCAGTTGATCGAAAATCATAATGATTTTGAAAACTCTGTACTTATTGGTTTACAACCTAAGGGTGTATTTTTAGCAGAACGTATTAAAAAATCATTGAAAGAAATCACAGGCAAAGAAATGCCTTTGGGTTGTCTTGATGTGACTTTCTTTAGAGATGATTTTAGGAGAAGGAATACACCTCTAAAGGCAAATGCTACTGATATGCCTTTCTTGATAGAAGGAAAGAGAGTAGTTTTTATTGACGATGTATTGTTTTCTGGACGTTCTATTCGTGCAGCACTGGATGCGATGACTGCCTATGGTCGTCCTGCTCAAGTAGAATTATTAGTTTTGGTAGATAGAAAGTATACCAGAGAATTGCCAATTCAAGCTGATTATGTAGGTACACATATTAATAGTATGTTATCACAAGCTGTAGTTGTTCAGTGGGAAGGAATTAATGGAAATGAGGAAGATAGTGTTGTATTATTAAACAGAGAGGAATAAGATGGCAGAGTTAAGTGTAAATCATTTATTAGGAATTAAAGAATTAACAAGA
This sequence comes from Cytophagales bacterium, assembly GCA_024232295.1. Lineage (GTDB taxonomy): Bacteria > Bacteroidota > Bacteroidia > Cytophagales > JAAEPT01 > JAAEPT01. The sequence goes on along the minus strand of JAAEPT010000154.1, from coordinate 89,742 downwards.
GATGATATTGAGTTAATTTTTGAAACGGCTGACCATTTTAAGGAGGTAATTAATCGTCCAATTAAAAAAGTACCTTCTTTGCGTGATTTTACAATTGCTAACTTGTTTTTTGAGAATTCTACAAGAACGAGAACTTCCTTTGAACTTGCTCAAAAGCGTTTATCAGCTGATGTCGTAAATTTTTCTTCTTCTACAAGTTCTGTAAAAAAAGGAGAAACTTTGATTGATACAGCTAATAACATATTGGCAATGAAAGTCGATATGGTTGTGATGAGACACGCAAGTGTAGGTGCACCACATTTCTTGTCAAAATATGTAGATGCAAATATTCTAAATGCAGGAGATGGAACACATGAACATCCTACACAAGCATTATTAGATAGCTATTCTATTCGTGAGAGATTAGGTCAAGTTGAGGGTAAGAAAGTGTGCATTTTTGGAGATATTCTACATTCTCGTGTTGCTTTGTCTAATATCTTTGCCTTACAAAAACAAGGAGCTGAGGTAATGGTCTGTGGACCTAACTCTTTGTTACCTAAGTATATTCAAGATTTGGGAGTGAAGGTAGAGTTGGATGTAAAAAAAGCACTTGAATGGTGTGATGTTGCGAATATTTTACGAATTCAATTGGAAAGACAAGGAGGAGACATTAGTTACTTTCCTTCACTAAGAGAGTATTCACAGTACTTTGGAATCAATAAAGAACTATTGGATTCTTTGGATAAAGAGATCGTTTTGATGCATCCAGGTCCGATCAATAGAGGTATTGAGGTGACAACAGATGTGATTGATTCAGAAAATGGTATTGTACTAGACCAAGTAGAAAATGGTGTAGCTGTAAGAATGGCAGTACTTTACTTATTGGCTCAAAAACGAAAAGGATTGTCTTTGGGGTAAAAGCTTTTATTTAATTTTAGTTTATAGAAATGATTGTATTTGGTACAGGGAGTATGTCGATCAAGAAGATAACTCCATCAGATTTGGGAATTGAGACAGAAGAAAATGCTTCTTATGTATTTGAAATTCGTCAGCGTTATTTTCATTTATTTTGGATTCCGTTTTTTGGTATTGGTAAAATTTGGGCAGTAAGATTGTTTAGAGATTCTGATGATATGTATGAAATGACTCCAGAAATTAGAGCATTAATTGAAGCTAAATATGGTGCAATTGGTTCTCCTTGGTATACATTTTTTGGATTAATTGCTCTTGCAGTTGCTGCTGTGGTTCTTCCATTTGTAGCATAAGATATAGAAACAATTCATCAAAAAAGGCTATTTTCTTAAAATAAGAAAATAGCCTTTTTTGATGAATATTTTTTATTACTCTTCACTTTCATCAATTTCAGAATAAAAATTATAATATTCTTCCAATACTGTCTGTTCTTCAGCATATACCAACTCTATTCCCCCCAAATCCATTACATAAAAAGTTGTTGTTTCGAATATTTCAGAGAGTGAATGGCTTTTGGGTAATTCTATAATGTAGAAATCAAGCATAGCCTTATAATCTTTTGCTGTCTTAGCATCCAAAAACTCAGAAGCACGAACATTATACTCTATACTATAAATGCTCTCAATAATTTGTTGTGAGAAAATATGGGGAGAAGGAAGAGCAACCATTTTATTTAGGAACTTTTCTTTTTTCCAATCATAAGCTTTTACTTTTTTTAATAGCCTTCTTTCTGTTCCTAACCATTTTTTATCATAGTTATATACGACAGAGTAACTTGTATCATTTTGTATAAATGAGGCATAGTAAATAGAATCAAAACGACAAGTTTTCCAAACTACTTTTTGAGCATTAGGAAAACGAGTAGAGAAATCTATTCCTTTTACTTCCTGAGGCAATACTTTTTCAAAACCATCACACTGGGCAATGGTAGGCACAGAAAAACATAAGCTTATTATGATTAAAAATAGTTGTTTCATATTGTCTTACTGTTTGATTCTTACAATTTTGATTTGTGCTGTTTGAGGATCAGAGTAAACCCAACCTACTTCTCCATTGGGATAAGTCACAAAATCATTTGTTACATGATGGTAGTACTTGATAGGACTATGGAATTTTGACCATCGATTTTCGTGAACAATTTTTCTTCCTTGGAATTGAGAATTAATTTCGAAAGGCTTCTGTACAAAGTTTCCATCCACATCAATTACCGCAGCCATAAACTTTGTTCTAGCATTGGCAGGATTTCTACTATTTAATTGAACAGCCATCCAAGCCACAAGATAATGATCTCCATAAGGAGTCATATATACATTACTTTCATCAACTTTTGAAGTATTTGTCAACCATCTAAGTTTTTCCTTTCCTTGTGCATTTACAAAGATAAAACCAACATCATAGCTTTTTCTCCCTTTTTGTCCTGCAAAGGTAATAATAGAGCTATTATTACCTACGGCTTCTACATCTCCCAAGGTGAAAGGAACATGATTTTTTCCAAGAGCACCTGACATTTTTAGAACACAACCACCCTTTGTACTTGGAACACTCGCTTGTAGGTTATCCAATACACGAGTATAGGCAATTCCTCTAGGGTAAGCATCTCCTTTGGCAATTAAATAGACAACATTTCCATCAAAAGCAATACGTTGTTGGAAGCTATGACTTGTTCCCCAAGACCAACCATTTGTATTATAATGCTGTCCATTAAATCTACTAGGTCTCTTCTCTACTTTATTTCCTTGTTTATCAATCAAAAATAAAATATCTCCTTGATGTACGATTCCATCATTCCACTTTCTACTGATTCCACAGAATACATAGTAATGTTGTCCAGTATATAGAACACGAGGAGTAGACCAATCATCAAAAGCACGATCTCCTTCATTAGTAAACGAATTATCACCAAAAAGTTTTTTATCAAATACTTTTGTTCCATTTGCACGATACTTTACTAAGTATGCCCAGTGCATATCACGTTTTGTTCCCTTTTTCTCATTAACTAATAAAGCAACAAATCCTGTTTCATCACTTTCCACTGAATACAATACTCGATTTTTACCCAAGATAATATCTTTTGTGACTTGGTCTTTTGAGTTCAGTTTACTCACATGAGCAACACCTTGAGCATCAGTCCACCCCATATAAGAACCATTATCTTCTGTAGGACTAAGCATTGCAGAGTGTTTTGTGTATCGTTTACCTTCATAAAAAGGAATATAATTCTTGTATTGGAAAGTTGTCTCTTTCAGTTTTCCATTAATATCATTAGAACTTACATTGTGTGCAACATGATAATTAACAACTTGAACAGATTTAATGTCTCTATTTCCTATAAAAGCATGAATCTCAATTTTGTTATCTCCTTGATGAAGAACAATTGTTTTTTTGATTTTGAAATAGCTTTGGTTTTTTAGTTGTGTTTTTGTGTAAGATTGAATTAATCTTTTGTTTCGATAAATACGAATTCCTGATAGAGCACCTACACCTTCCGTCTGTACATCTACTTCAATAGGGTAGTGGTTTTTTGTGGTACTTACTTTTTCATCAGGTTTGATCCATGTGATTGAAGCTCCAGCTTTGGCTGTTTGATTTTGTGTTTGGAAGGGACTAGGAGCTCTTGAAGAATTTGCACCATTATATACTTTTAGATTTTTCCATACTCCTACAAATGAATATCCATTATAATCATGAGAGCTAATATCTAGGTTATCATCTTTCCACTGATTTGTACAAGCTGTCTCAAAGGCAAAAGAAACTTCTGTTACTTTCTTTTTATTGATGTAAAGAATCGCTTTTTCAGAGCTTTTATCATAGCTTACATATACATTATACCATTTATCTAACTGATAACTTTTAGATGATTTTGAAAAGATGGTTCCATTATTTCCAGTAAGGGCAAAGAATCCATCTTGTGTCAATGAAACCCCAATCATTCGGCAAGATTTACCTAAGATGAATACGGGCATTTCTGCTTGTTTTAGTGTTTTTACTTGTACTCCAATTCCAAATTGATCAAGATCTAATTGGTAAATAGGAGCAGTAGAAATACTACTTTCTATTTTATCTCTAGAAGATAATCCACCATTTTTGAAAGATACATTTTTAACAACTAGTCGTTTATGATTTCCTGTTACATCTTCATAACCTTGTTTCATTGGGTAGTGAGCAATGAGAGATTGTGCTACGGAAAAATAGGTTATTGATAAAAAAGTTAATAAAGATAAAAGCTTTTTCATAAGGTATTTGATTTTAGATGTATAACGAAAGTTACGTATTTTTTTAATTTGGTTCTATGATTTGCTTAGAAACCTATGCATGTTTATTTCTTGTATTATGGAAAATGATACAAAGTAGATCTAGTTTTTGCATTTGTAAACCTTTTACTTTTTATGGAGTATTTGGATATTAGTTATATGAACAAATAAAATTTTAAACATAATTATGAAGATCGAAAGACGATTTATTAAGGGGTATTCAACAAAAGATGATGTTAAGGAACTTGAAGTAACAGGACTTACTTTAGTTACTTATATTAAGGAATATTTAAAAGAAGAATGGAGCATTCCTATCTTTATGTATTTTGAAATATCAGATAAATTTGAAAATGGTCTACAAGTTTATCGAATGCAGTTCACTCCACTTGTTTCTGAAGAGAGATTGCAAGAGGCAATTATATCTTTAGATAAAGAAATTGTTTTACAACAAGTGAAAAATAGTTTTTTGGTATCAGAGAAAGAATATGACTTAGAAGAAGAATCTGATGAACCAACAGATTGGGAAGATTATTGGAGTTATGAGAGTGAACTTGAAGGTTCTTTTGCTTCTATTCATTTTGAAAATGCCAAGATAGAAACAGGGTTCAGTTATGAGAATATTATTACTCTTTCAAAAGAGTTTAAAAGGACATTTCCTCAACTTACAGCTTTATTGAATCTTGCTCGTGTTACAAAAATATCTTCTAATAATTCGGTAGAATTCTATTTGTTAGGTTGATCATATGAATATGGTCACTTTGGCGGTCTTATACCTAATGTTGAAGAACTTTCCAAAAACGAAGTTCATCCAACTCATCAACTATTACTAAGTAATTTTGGGGGATTTATTGATTGGTTCGGGAAAGTTGTTGATTCGAATTATTTTTGCGAAGCTGATCATTCAGAATTGACTTTGAAATATATGATGCCAGAAGAAAGCTTAGATTCCAACTTTATTAAGTTTACGGAGGAAGCAAATGGTGATTATTATTGCTATCATAAAGAATCTGGTAATGTTTGGAAACATCATCATGAAGGTTATGAAGAGATAATTGAAGAAGAATATGGGATTGATGTGAAACTACTTAATTCTGATAATGATAATCAATTATTTGAAGTAGAAAATTGCAATTTTGTTACATGGGTAGAAAGAACGGCAAGTTCTTGGTTAGAATGCTTGAAAAGTCTTCCTTATGAGGATGATTAAAAATTAGTTAGTCAATGCATCTCCATTTGTACCACTATCAATTCTTCTTTTTTTCTTGGTGACTATTGTAAGGCTTTTTCTGTCTTTAGGAATTATGACAAGTGCAATAACATTCCACAATACAGGAATGATAAAGCATAGAATCGTATTGATCCACTTTTGTTTTTTATTCAATTTTTGAGATTTCCATATTTTAAAAAAAGTAAAAACATAAAAAAGTATGATGGAGGAAATAAAGAGAACTTTTGCGATCATATAGTAGCGTTTATTTAAAAAATCTTTTTTGTAGTTCTGGAGTAGGAAGCCAACAACTTTCTTGTTTTCCAAACCACTTGTAGCGATTGTTCGCAATAATTGAGTAGAATGGATTTCTAATAAATGCTGGAATAATTAATAATACTTTCAGTAATACCCAAAGACCTCCAAATTCGCTAAAAACACGCAATGAAGCAGTTGACTTTTGATAAAACTTATCTTCTTCAATTAGTACGAAAGAATCGAAGTTTTGGGTAGGAAGCCCGAATTTTTTTAATAATTCTTGTCCTTTGTCAGATTGTAGGGAAGCAAAGATAAACTTCTCTTTTTTGTCTCTTTCTATTATGAATTGGACTGAACGATTGCAGAGGTTACAAACGCCATCAAATAATAAAATTCGTTGCATAGTTCTTTTATTTTTAGTTAGAACAAAAAAGCTGTTTCAAACATTCTTGAAACAGCTTTTAATTTTTATTATTCTCCTTCTTCCAAACTCATCAAGTAAGACTTGATATAAGGAAATAAGTCTCCATCTAATACATTATTCACATCTGTTCTTTCAAAACCTGTACGAGCATCTTTAATCAATTTATAAGGGTGCAATACATAGTTTCTAATTTGTGAACCAAAATCAATTTTTTGTTTTCCTGCTTCGATTTCTGCTCTTTCAGAGTTTCGTTTATCAATCTCTATTTGATAAAGTTGAGATTTCAACATCTGAGTAGCTTTTTCCTTGTTCATTAATTGAGAACGTTCTTGCTGGCATTCAATGATTAAACCAGAAGGTTTATGATGCAAACGAACAGCTGTTTCTACTTTGTTTACATTCTGACCTCCAGCACCTCCTGAACGGAAAGTATCCCAAGTAATATCTGAAGGATTTACATTTATCTCAATACTATCATCTACTACTGGATAAACATATACAGAAGCAAAAGAAGTATGTCTTCTACCTCCCGAATCAAAAGGAGAGATACGAACCAATCGGTGAACACCATTTTCTCCTTTTAGATAACCATAAGCAAAGTCACCTTCAAATTCTAAAGTAGCTGACTTAATCCCTGCTACATCACCTTGTTGGTAGTTTACCCTTTTTACTTTGAAACCATGCTTTTCACCCCACATCATGTACATTCTATAAATCATAGATGCCCAATCTTGGCTTTCAGTACCACCAGCACCTGGGTTTATTTCGAGAATAGCACCTAATTGGTCCTCTTCATTCGAAAGCATTTTCTTAAATTCGAGAGCTTCTACTTGCTCTACAACTGTTTGATAACCAGATTCAATTTCTTCTTCAGAAACGTCTTCCCCCATGTCCTTAAACTCTGTAAGTGTCTCAATATCCCCAAGACCTTCTTCTATTTCCTCATAGCTATCCGTCCAAACTTCTTTGGCTTTTGTTTCCTTGAGAAGCTTTTGGGCTTTTTTGGGATCATCCCAAAAGTCGGGTTGCAATTGAACGTCTTTGAGTTCTTCGATTTCTATCTTTTTCTTATCATAGTCAAAGATAGTCCCTAAGGGAGTTGATACGTTTTTTTAAATCTTTTAATTGATCTGAAGTCATATTGTATTATTTTTTGACCCTTGGTTTCCAAGGAATTTCTTCGGCATTTAGTTGTTTACTCATATACCTGCTTAATGTAAATAAGTAATCAGAAAGACGATTTACATACTGTAAAATTAAGTCATTTACAGGTTCTGTTTGGTGTAATGCAATAATCAAACGCTCAGCTTTTCTGCATACACAACGAGCTAGGTGAGCGAATGAAACTGCTTGATGTCCACCTGGTAGAACAAAGAAACGCATTGGTTCCAATTGTTCATTCATTTCATCAATTGCATTTTCCAAAATTGTAATATCTTCTTCATACAAATCAGGGTGTTTGCGTGTTTTTCCTTTTTCTGGAGCAGTTGCTAATTCAGCACCAATTGTAAACAAACGATCCTGAATTTCGATGAGTAATGGTTTTATTTTCTTATTTACTTCTTGATCTCTCAATAAGCCAATATAAGAAAGTAACTCATCTAGTGTACCATAAGCATCTATGCGTAAATTGGCTTTTGAAACTCTTTGTCCTCCAAATAAAGAAGTTTCTCCTTTATCTCCTGTTTTTGTGTAAATCTTCATATTATTCCCACTCTTCGTTAAATCGCTTTTCTGCTTCAGCTTTTGATCTCTCATAAATTGCAGAGAACTTTTCAAATTCCTTTTTAGAAAGTAAAGTTTCTAATCGGTCATAAGAAAATTGAGCATGGGCATCCATATTCATATTTACTGCATATAAAGCTAAGCTTTTGTGTAAGTGTGCTGAATTTGGTAAACGATAAGAAGCTTTTACCAAGAAGTTATAAGCTTCTACCTCCTCCAAATACTGAGCATATTTCACATACGATAAATCTAACAAGGGTTGGATTTTTAAGTTGGCCTCAAAGGCAATTTTTGCATTAGTAGTATCACCCAAAGCTTCAAAGGCTATTCCTTTGAGGTAATAATAATTCAGTTTTCTTTCTTCACTTAATTTAATGTTTTCTAATCTATCTGAAAGCTCATTGAACTTATACTGAAGAGCTAGTAAACGCAAATATTGATAATTTACTTCTTTTAAGATGCGAGGATACAATTCTATTTGTGGAATTTGTGCCCATACATTTTCAGCAAGTTCTTTTTCATTTTTATCAAGTAGTTGATCTAATAAAACTGTACAAGTTTGTGCTTTGGCTTGAGCATCTTCAAAAGAATTTAAGATCTTGTTTGTATTTATAGAATCATACTTTGTGTTTGGGTGATATATCAAGTACTGGAACTTTTGTTTATCTGTCCATTTTGCAACACTATCAAGGGATGGGTTTTCAAAAATTGGCTTTAACTGAGCAACTACACTTTTGCTAGTCGTATCCATTATGGATAAGAGCTGAAAAGTAAATGATAAGTCTTGTATTTCTGAATTTTCTGCACTTGCAAAAGCATAATGAGAAGGAGCAGAGTTGATCACGAAAAATCGTTGTGCTTGTGTAGATTTTTCAAAATAATCTACAGCCAACTCAGACAAATACTTTTTGTAAAGCAATGTTCCTAAAAAGTTACTATAATAAGGATATAATTCATTAGTACAAGATACTAAAACATCATCCAATAGCTTTTTACTTTTATCTACTTCATGGTCATAATAATGCAGACAAGCTAATGCAAATTTTAAATTTTCTGAATAAGCACTTTCTGGGTGAGCCACAAAACGAGTCAATGTATTTTTAAGAGTGGAATCTCCTTTTCCTAAGCGAGAAAAAGCATAATTATATAAAATACACGAAACTTCTCCCGTAGCAATTGAATCATTTTTCCATGTTTGTTTGCTAAGGTCAAAACGATTTTCTTGCCCTTGAATAGAACTTAAAGCTAGAAAGTTATTCGTCATTAAGTCTGTTTCTACTTTTTGCATTTTCTTCAAAGAATCCAAACTTACAGGGATTTGATGTTCACCATAAAGTGTAATCAAATTACTTTGTGCAATATTTGGATCATCTAAATATTTGCTTGCTCTATTATAGTAGTAGTAAACAGAGTCTATTTGGTTTTTGTAGTGCTTTTGAAAAGCATATGCCAGAGCATGGTTGATGATACCACTCTCAGGGTATTGTTTTACACCTCTTTGAAGTGTAAAGATGCTTTTAAATACCTTTCCATTTTTTTCATAAATATTAGAAAGATTAATGAATCCAGATTCAGAAATAGTCTTTCCTAGTGCCAATCGATTCAAGTATTCTTGAGCTTCTTGCAAATTATCCTCTTTCATGGCAATAGATGCCAAAGTATAATTTGCTTTATGATTGAGAGGTGAATATTGATTACTTAATTTGTAGTTGTATTTGGCAAGATTTGTTTCATTGTTGACAGTATAGATATCTGCCACATAATTATAGTATGCACCCATCCATTGTTTCACAGGTTCATAAGAATGCTTTGCTAATAATGTAAATACCAATCCAATACCTGCTACACGTACAAAGAAATGCCCAACTATTTTGGGTTCGTAAATGTATTCATACACATCCAATCCTTTCTGTAGTGGAGCAAAGAAATTTAAGACAACATAAATTACAAATACTCCTCCTAGACACAAGAAAGAATAACTTACAGCATCGTTAAATACTGAAATCATGGGATTATTAGTGGTTGCAAAAGCATAGGTAAATGTTGCAATTGCATTGATTGCCAAACCAATGTAAAGAAGAGCTCCTTCTGAGTGAAAAGGAATTGTTTCTTGAATCATTGTACTTCTTCTACGATGTGCCCAAATTCCTAAAAATGTGGCCCCTAAGAATAAATAGAAAGGATTGAAGAAGTTTAAATCCCATGAGATGTATCCAATTTGATTTAGGAAAACTAATAATAAATTACTCAGATAAAGTAATGACAAAACTCCAAAACTAATTAATGCTTTGAGTGAATTTCCCTGTCCTTGTAAACTCAATGTGAAAAAACCATTTACCAAATCATATCCCACCATTACAATGAAAATAAGACTCGCAATACTATTTACAATATTACCATAGTTTGTCAAATGAATGTACGGGTGAGAAAGGGTAGAAGTAGTAAGGGCGACTGTTCCTAAACCTAAAGTAATTCCCAAAAATACTAGGAAACGGTAAAGAATAGATATTTCTGTCTTGTAAGCATGAAATAAGAAACTTACCCCAATATAGAGGACAAGAGAGACAATAAGAAACGCATTATTGGTATAACCTAAAATCCCTAAGGTATCGAACTTCATAAAAGCCAACCAAGCCACTACTAAGCTCATAGACAATGAAAACCAAAGTATTTTTCGCATACTTGAGATTGCAGCAATAATTAATGAAGCTGAGAAAGCAATGAAAAGTAAATAGATTTTTGCTCCCAATGTGTTGATCCTTAGGTTTCCAGCTTCAAAATACTGATTTACAAAATAAGTCTGAACTTCTAGTGTATAATTATTAAGATTTCGTTGGAATTCATCTAGTGTTGTGTTGATCCCCTTTGTTTCATTCAAAACCTTCCAATCAATTAGTAAGTCTAAACCAAGGTGATAACTTGCCATGAACAAGATGATACTTACTCCCAATAAAATCAATGAAAATAGATAAAGAGCTTTATCTTGTTTGTTCCAGTTTTTCCAAAATGCCAAACGTTTTTGGCCAAATACATCTTTCATAGTCCTATAAATGTCGTCTTTATTATAGCAATGATTTGAATACAAAATGTTACATAGAATTGAAAAAAATAAGTACAGATACTATTATCTGTACTTAGAATTCCATGTTTTAACAAAAAAGAAAGTTAGTCAATTACTTTTGGTACTCTAAAGTAGTTTGAATCTTTTTTAGGGGCATTTTTTAAACCTTCTTCATGTCCTAAAATATTTCCTTCTTCGTCTTCTCTCATTACATTTAACTCTGTAGACATATGAATCAAAGGTTCTACTTCATCAGTATTTACCTCATTCAATTGCTCCATCCAGTCCAAGATTTTTGTAAGTTCTTGAGCCATTTCTTGCTCATTTTCTTTTGCTACTTCCAAACGAGCCAAGTGAGCAATGTCTTGTACTAATTTTTCGTCAATTGTCATATTACTTGATGTTTTTTTAATTCAGTATTTATTGTATCAAACGTTTGTTGTTTGAGTTGAGGAATGTCTTCTAATGTCATTCCCTTTGTTGAGATTGGTTCATGATAAATGGCTTTGACTTTGTGCCACTTTGCCAACATGGGTTTCTCATCCTTCAAAATTATCCAATTATATGGAATTGTAATAGGAACTATTGGAATTTGTTTTTCAATTGCAATGCGAAAAGCTCCATCCTTGAAAGAAATCATATTAGGGGTATTACCATCAGGAATTCCTCCCTCTGGAAAGAGTGCTAAACTTTTTCCTTGATCTATTGCTTCAAAACTTTGTTTGAGTGTTTCGGCTCTGCTTTTTCGGTTTCCTCTATTCACAGCAATGTATAATCTTCGAAACATATAACCAAATAAAGGAACATTTACCAAAGATGATTTTCCAATAATGGTGAAAGGTTCAGAAATTCCCAAAAACAATAGTGGAATATCTGCAAAAGAAGTATGATTGGCACAATATACAACAGGAGTTTCAAACTTGATTTTGTTTTGATTTGTCCAAAATAGACCACAAGCGATAAATGCCAAATGTGCCCAAACCCTATTCAGAAAATGTGCCCAAGAATGTATCTTGTGATGTTGTAAGAAAAGCCAAAAAAATGGGAACAAGCCCAAAAAGATACTCAATACTGCAAAAGCACACCAAATTGTATAAATTTTTCTCCTCAAATACAACATAGCTACAAAGTTATAAACTTTTGAATAGATGAATGATAAGTTTTCTTATTAACTTTGTAAGTTCAGATTTTGAAAAGCAAATAAATGATAGATTACGAATTGTTTACACTTCCAAATGGAATTAGAATTGTTCATAAACAAATAACAAATTCTAAAGTAGCTCATTGTGGTTTTGTATTGGATATTGGTAGCAGGGATGAAGCAGAAGACCAACAAGGTTTGGCTCACTTCTGGGAACATATGGCTTTTAAGGGAACTCAAAAACGTAAATCTTATCACATTATCAATCGCTTGGAATCTGTAGGAGGTGATTTAAATGCTTATACAACCAAAGAGAAGATTTATTTTTATGCTTCGATTTTGGAAAATCATTATGAAAGAGCATTTGAACTATTGACAGATATTACTTTTCATTCTTCTTTTCCACTCAAAGAAATTGAAAAAGAAAAAGGAGTGATTTTGGAGGAAATGAGCATGTATGAAGATGCTCCCGAAGATGATATTATTGACCAATTCGATATTTTAGCTTTTGATGGTCATTCTTTGGGTAGAAATATTTTGGGAACACAAGAAAGTGTTAAGAATACTAAACGAGAGGATTTTATTCGTTTTATCAAAGAAAACTTAAACACTGAGCGAATTATCTTTTCTTCTGTGGGAAATATTCCTTTTGCTAAAGTAAAAAAATGGGCAGAAAAATATTTGGGAGATATTCCAAGAACAACTCCCACAATTAGTCGAACGGTTTTTGAAGGTTATCAACCCAAAGTAAAAGAAGTAAAGAGACCTATTACACAAGCTCATTGTATGATGGGAGCTCCTGCATTTTCTGTAACTGATGACAAACGTTTGCCTTTCTTTATGCTTTCTAGTTTGTTGGGTGGTCCTATGATGAGTTCTCGTTTGAATATGAGCCTTAGGGAAAAGTATGGTTATGTTTATTCAGTAGAGTCAATTTATGCTTCTTACACTGATACAGGAATGTTTGGAGTATATTTTGGAACAGAATCCAAACATTTAAAGAAAAGTCTTTCACTTGTTCACAAAGAATTACAAAAAATCAAAGATAAACCATTAGGCACAATTCAATTATCCACACTCAAACAACAATTATTAGCTCAATTGGCAATGGGAGAGGAGAGTAATGTGAGTATGATGCAAATGATGGGTAAAAGCTTGTTGGACTTAGGTAGGATAGATGAATTAACTACAATTTTTGATCAGATCAATAATGTAACTGCTGAAGAGTTAAGAGACTTGGCTAATGAAGTATTTGACTTTGAAAAATTTACTTATTTGACATATTTACCTTCTTCTTAAAAATAAAACACAATTGAAGGAGACCTTTTGGAGTTCTTGCTATTAATGTATAATTGAAACAAAATATGTAGTGTATTATGAAAAAAGGAATCGCATTTTTATTGGCTTTAGGTTTATCTTCATTATTGTTTGCTCAGACAGATTATGATCGTTTGATGAAATACCATGCAAAGTGGAGGTATGGAGTAGGTTTAAGAGCAGGAGAATTAACAGGTTTAGAATTACAAATGTATCGAGGAATTGTATGTGCTGGAGCTAAAAACAGTATCTCTAAACCTATGGGGATCTCTTTGGTTATTGGAAATTCTAGAACTTTTTCTTCCAATAAATTTTTAAGTGATTCTGACACAGAGCAAGTTGCTCCACATGGAATAAGGACTCAACTAGCCATTACACAATTATTATTTAATTTCTGGACAGTTGATTGTTATGTAGGAGCTGCGGCTTATGGAGGGCAAAGAAATATATTGAATGATCAACAAGAAATAAAAACTAACTTTTCGATGGGAGCTGCTCCTTCTATTGGTCTTGAAAAAACTTTTCTGAGAGCAGGAACTAGAAATAAGCCCATTTATTTTAATGTTTTTGCGGAGTATACTTATTATTTGGAGCTTGATAAACGTTTTTTTACAGCTTCTTATGTATCAGCAGGTGTTAAAATGAATTTTTGGGACTAAGAACAAGGACTTTTTTGTAACTTGCAAGTATGGAGTTTTTGGAGGAAAATTTAGAACGATATATTGCAAGTCATAGTGAAGCAGAAACTGAACTATTAGCCAAAGTTAATAGAGATACTCATGTAGATGTAATGAATCCAAGAATGTTGTCTGGACATTTACAAGGCAGAGTTTTATCAATGCTTTCACATATGATTTCTCCTCAGCATATTTTGGAAATAGGCACATTTACAGGTTATTCTGCTTTGTGTCTGGCTGAAGGATTACAAGAAAATGGAAGTCTTGATACAATTGATATCAATGAAGAATTAGAAGAACGCGTAGCCACAACCATTGAATCTTCTGACTTTGCAGATAAAATTCATCAACACATTGGGCAAGCACTAAATATTATTCCTCACTTAAACAAAATATATGATTTAGTTTTTATCGATGCAGACAAGGATAATTACCAAAATTATTATGATCTGGTATTTGATAAAGTAAATAAAGGTGGATACATTATTGCAGATAATGTACTTTGGAGTGGGAAAGTAGTAAATGCTAAAAAAATAGATAAAAAGACAAAAGCGATTATGGACTTTAATGATTTTGTACATCAAGATGAACGAGTACAAAATGTATTATTCCCTATTCGTGATGGTTTGATGATATTAAGAAAGAAGTAATGAAGAAGTTTATTGTTGGATTTGTAATGACAGTTTTTGCCTTTGGACAAGTATGGGCAAAAGCTCCTATTGTACCAGAAACAATTCGATATGCTGATATGACTTTGAAGTTGAATAAGTCAGCAAGAAAAAAGGTACAGGAAAGTGTGAATAATTTGTGTAAAAGTCCTACTCATTTTCAAAAATATGTGGATCAAGCAGATATTTTCTTTCCACTCATTGAAAGAGTATTTAAAGAACAAAATTTCCCTGATGATATTAAGTATTTGATTATTCAAGAATCAGCTTTTCGTGCAGATGCTGTTTCTTCTTCTAATGCTGTGGGATATTGGCAATTTAAAAAAGCCACTGGACTGGAAATGGATCTGATAATTAAGCGAGGAATTGATGAACGTAAAAACATTGAACGTGCTACTCGTGCTGCGGCCAAATACATGACTGTAAATAATAAGAAGTTGAAAAACTGGGTACATGCTCTTACTTCTTACAATACAGGTTTGGGAGGTGTACAAAAGTATGTTGCTAAAAAAGATATTGGTGCAAAAACAATGAAGATTACAGGACGTACACACTGGTATTTTTTGAAGTTTTTGGCTCATAAGATTGCTTTTGAAAATTCGGTAGGTAAAAATACTCCTGCTATTTCATTGGTAGTAGATACAAATGAAGGTGGTAAAACATTAAAGAAAATTGCCAAGAAACATAATGTGTCTGTAAAAGATTTAGAGTTTTATAATAAGTGGCTTTCTTCTCGTAAAAAAGTCCCTACAGATAAGAAATATGCAGTTATTATTCCTGTAAATTATACTGACCATCCAGAAGATGTGGAAGTTACTGTAGAGGATGATCCGCATTTATCACATAGAGATAAGAAAGATATTCGTGTACATTCAACAAATGAAAGAGTTACAGTAAATGGTGTAGAAGCAATTCGTGCAGTAGATGGAGATAATGCTGCAAGATTAGCCATCAAAGGAGGAGTTACTCGTAAAAAGTTTTTGAAATATAATGACTTGCGTTCTTTTGATAAACTAATTCCAGGTGAAATCTACTTTATTAAGAAAAAGAAGAGAAAAGCTGAAGTAGCCAAACACGTGGTTCAAAAAGGAGAGCGATTATGGGACATTTCTCAAAAATATGGGATGCGTAAAAAGTCTCTTCGTAAGAAGAACAGAATGAGAAAAAGCGAGGCTCTAATCGAGGGTAGAGTATTGTGGTTAAGAGCTATGCGCCCTGCTGATGTGCCAATTGAATACAAAAAGAAGTCAACAAATCAGAAGACGAAAGTAGTAAAAACTAATTCTTCTACTAATGTAACCAATGTAAATGATACAGAAGTAGTAGATGAGGTGAATAACCCTACAAATACTATACAGGTTGTTAAGGTGAAAAAAGATACAACTACCACTACACAAAAGACGAAAGTGGTAAAACAGCCTAATAATACAACTACTACTTCAAACAATGCACAGTCTACAAGTACTACTACACAAAAGACGAAAGTAGTGAAGCAACCTAATAATACAAGTACTACAACTACTGGATCAAATAACACACAATCTACTGCTAGTCAGTCAACTACAGTTACAACTAATAATAACCCAACTACCACTACACAAAAAACAAAAGTGGTAGAAAAGGAGGTTATTCATACAGTGGTAGCAGGAGAAACTTTATATGCTATTTCTAAAAAGTATAAGGTTTCTGTTTCTGATATTTTGAATTGGAATAATTTGAACTCTGCAAGTTTAAGTCTTGGACAAAAATTATTGATCAAACAAAAAGAAGAAGTTGTAACTCAAGCAACTTCATCAAGTAACACTACTCCAAAGGAGAAAAAGTATGTATATCATATTGTTCAAAAAGGAGATACAATTTTCAAAATATCAAAGAGATACAAAATTACTCCTGTTCAGATTTTGAAATGGAATAACAAAACAAGCTATAATTTATCGATTGGTGAAAAGCTGATAGTGAAGGAAATAAAGTAACTAATGTCACAGAATTAACAAAAAGGTATGTTTCTTAAAGCATACCTTTTTTTATTGCTATAAGTTATCTTATCTTGTAGTAAGATAATTTTAGTTTTCTTTTTTATGTTCAAGTTTGATTTTAGTAATCTCAAAGGAGATTTTTTTGGAGGTATCTCTGCAGGAGTAGTTGCTTTACCTGTAGCATTGGCCTTTGGTGCAGCAGCAGGGCTTAGTCCTATTCATGGTTTATATGGAGCAATTGTATTAGGTTTTTTAGCAGCCCTTGTTGGTGGAACACAAACCTTGATTAGTAACCCTACAGGTCCAATGGCAGTTGTAACAGGACTGATTGTAGGAGGGCAAATCGAAAGGATAGGAAGTTTAGAAAAAGCATTACCTACTATTCTTCTTATTTTCTTTACAGCAGGTCTAATACAATTTATTTTGGGCTTTGCGAAGGTTGGAAAGTATGTAAGTTATATTCCTCACCCTGTAGTTTCTGGTTTCATGAGTGGTATTGGAGGAATTATTATTATCCTTCAATTGAAGCAATTTTTTGGAGTGACGGAGTTTGTTCCTGCTGAAATTGATTTTATTGTGAGAGGAAAAGAAATACTCGATATTGAAGGACCGCATGCTGTATTAGAATCTTTGTTAGGAATTCCTTATTTCGTCCAAAATGCCTCATGGAAAAGCATTGTATTGGCAAGTGCTACAATTGCTATTATTCGTTTTTTTCCTAAAATAACAAAGAAGGTTCCAAGTGCTTTAGTTGCTTTGGTGGCTGTAACAGCTTTTTCTTATTTTGTAGGATGGAATGGTGATGTAAAGGTAATTGGAGCAGAGAATATCCCAAGTAAATTACCAAGCATTAAATTGGAGATTTTTTCTTCTTTTGAATTAGTAGACCTCGGAATGGTTATAACTACAGCCTTTTCATTAGCCGCTTTAGGAATTATTGATAGTTTATTGACTTCTGTGGTAGCAGACAAATTAACTAAGACCAAGCATAACAGTGATAGAGAATTATTGGGACAAGGAATTGGTAATATGTTTTCTGCATTGGTAGGAGGTATCCCAGGAGCAGGAACAACACCTGCAACGGTATTAAACATCAATTCTGGTGGTTTTACAAAGATATCAGGAATGATTCATGCATTATTTCTATTATTAGTGTTATTAATTGGTGGTCCAGTAGCTGGTCAAATTCCTTATGCAGTATTAGCAGGGGTATTGATAACAGTAGGTATTTCTATTTTGGACTTTTCAGCAGTCAAGAATTTTAGGATTATTCCAAAGAGAGACAATGCAGTTATGTTATTTGTATTGTTCTTCACCATTTTTGTAGACTTATTGGATGCAGTAGGTTTAGGACTTGTTTTCTCTGCTTTATTCTTTATGAAGAAAATGGCCGATGTTGTAGAGGGTAACTCTAAAGACTCAAGAGTTGATAGATTAGTAGATTTATTAATTGATGATTTTGGAGATAGTGAGAGATTTCGTTCTCAAGTTTATGTAAAGAATTTGAGAGGACCAGTATTCTTTGGTTTCGCTTCTCGTTTCCAAGATAGTATTGAAGATATTCAGAAAGAGGTAAAAGATGTAAAAGCTGTTTTGTTTAATTTGAGTGGTGTAACCTATATGGATCAATCTGGACTTTATACTTTTGAAGAAGCCATTACACGATTACATGATAAAGGAATTAATGTTTGTATTAGTGAAGCCAATGATGAAGTTTTAGACTTGTTGAGAGGAATTGAAGTGATTCCAAATATGATTGATGATAAGCATGTATTTTCTTCAGTAGAGGAATGTATTATGTGGTTACATGAACCTGGGCATATTGACAATAAGTTTGAGGGAGATGATGAGTTGTACGTTCCTTCTGCTTATACACCAAATGGTGATGGAATCAATGATGAGTGGCAATTGAGAAATATTGATCGTTATCCTGATTGTGTTGTGAAGATCTGGACAAGAGAAGAAAAGTTGATTTTTGAATCTATTGGTTATAAAATTCCTTGGGAGGGAATATATGAGAATAAAATGCTTCCTGCTGATCGTTATTCTTATGCAATTGATTTGTATGGTGATGGAAAAGAAGTATTAAAAGGAGAAGTAACCATTTTTAGGTAAAATAAGAGTCTCACCTTAATATAAAGGTGAGACTTTTTTATTCTTTTAGTTTTATGAATTTTTCTAGTAGTGGAGGTAGTTGAGTAGCAGGATTTATTTGATCATTATTCCAATGACTGAATACACAGCTAATATGCCTATTTCTTACTGTTGCAACTATATAGTAAATGATGAGTGATGTTCCTCCAGACATAGATGCTAAATCTTTTGTAGCACCTGTAAATTCAAAAATAACTCTTTTTGCTTTTGTTGGAACACCTTCAAATATGATATCAATACTTTCTTCTATGACTATTTTTCCTTCTTTTTGTTTTGTTAGAAAATATTGTGTGTTTACAGATTGTTCAGCACTTTCCAATGTTCGATGAAGAGACCAATTCATTTCTCCTAGATAAGGACATTGTATTGTGTTTAGAAATGTCCAATAACATGTATTATCTAGAGATACTTTTCGTTCAGCAAACATTATAGAGTCAGTATTTTGTGAGACAATACATTTTTCTGGAATACTATTACTAATGATAGCATTTACAAGTTTTTCTTCTGTATTTCTATCTGAAATTCCAACTTTGATGAACCATATTACTGTTATTGTCTTATCTAAATTTTCAACTAGATAATAAGTATTTGTTTGATAAGACATTTCAACAAGGTGTTGCTTTTTGCTAATGAATAAGTTTTTGAATTTGATATTTTTGTTAACAGTTAAGCTATCATCTTCAAGAGAAAATTTGTAATAAGCAAAGTCTAAACCTTCCTTGTCGAAAGGGAAGTATAATGTTTCACTTGTTACACTATATCCATCAATGTTATACCACATTTTGAAGTTATTATCTAATACAGATAATCTGTCAAAGATATTATTTTCTTGAGCTTTGAGTGTTAGTGATGATAGTAAGATTGATAATGATAGTATTATTCTTATATACATATTTTATTTTTTTTGGTACATAACATCAGATCTCAAAACATACTTTTCGCCATCTGTTACAGAGACTCCTTCATGTTTTAACTCATGAATAAAACACAATGCTGTTCCTACTTTTGGTTGAATTACAAGATCATCAAACTTTGTTTGTCCTCCTTCAAAATCATCATTGAGATAAATTAGAAAAGTAACTCTACTTTCTTCTGATTCATTGCGAGTGAATCTTCCATCAATATGCCTTTTGAATCGTTGAGAGGGTTCATATTTATAGAATCGAAACTGTTCATTTAGACCAACAGCCTCATTATCTTCTATGTATTCTGGACAAAACTTTTGTAATCTACTCCAATATTCTTTTGCCAGATCATGGTCTGTGTAAATGAATCGATAATTATTTCGAATATTCTTCATCATTTTGGCACCAGAAGTTAAGCTCACAGTTGCTTCCTCGTACCCTTTTTGCTCACTAAATAAAATAAGTAGATTGCATTCTTCCTTTGTCAAAAAGTTTTCAATACTCCATATTTTATCAGAATGTTGTATCAGTTTCATCATTTCTACTTTTTTGTTCTAAATAATAAACCCTCATCTAATTGCTTAAATGAGGGTTGTTTTAAAATACTTTTAGTTTATTCTGCTGAGTTAGCTGCTTTTTCTTCTGCTTTCTTTTCCATGCGTTCAGAAATCTTTTTCGAATTGATTTCTACTTTTAGAATGAAATAGTAATAATCCTCATTTAGATATAAGAACTCATAATCTAATTTTTCATCTGTCTTACGAGCAATATCAATCAAACCAAGTCCTGCACCTCCTCTGTCAGAGATAGAACCTTCTCTGATTTGCTTTTTATACATTTCCTTTAATTCTTCTGGAGTAGCATTGTTTACTTGATCAATTGCACTTTCAAGAGAAGGACGCTTATCTTTTGTAATTCTATTAGAAGTGATTACAAAATAAGTCTCTTCTTTTTGTCCAATCATAAACAAACCCTTACCAATTTGTAAGTCATCCGCTAATTCATCAGAGTGCTTATTCATGTTTTGCAAAGTCTCTACCATGACATGATAAACTTTCTTCTTTACCGCTCGTCCCTCAGACTTTCGATCCATTTCATCTTCAGCCATAGAGGTAAACATTTTTGTAATATCTTGGTTAAATTCACCTAGATAACAAAGAGAAAGCCCATTGTTTTCCATTTCGTCATATATTGTCAATACAGACTTTAACAAACTAACATCTAATTTCATAAGCTAAATATTTTAAAAGTAGGGTGTGAGCCTAAACTGTTGTCGATTAGAATAAAATACCATTTCGGCATGGTGATATTCAATTTAATGAAATTAAATGACGAATTACAACTTTTGAGATTAAAAAAAGGCTATCCAAAAAATGAATAACCTTTTATTTTTCCTAAAAAAATGATCTTATGATTTAGTTTTGGATCAACTGACTTGACTTCATTAGTTGAATAAAATCACTTCTATATCCATTATCATCAACCCCCTTACTAGCTTTAGCAAGAGCAATCAAGCTATCATAAGTTACATCTCCTTTGAATTTTGAATCTCTCAATAACATCCCATAGCCAGCAACAGCAGCAGAGAAATTAAAATTATTAGAAGGTTTCTTATTTAATTTGGTAGAAACTACTTCTTGTAATAAAATACTCTTTGTTCCTTTTGGTTGTTTGTAACGTAACTTTACAGTTGCTAACTCTCCACTATGTTGGTTTGTATTAGCAGTTGTAGGCTTTTGGTATTTCAATGGATCAACAGATGTATTTACTTCTTCTTTGCTTCCAGCGGGGATGATTTCATAGATAGCAGTCACTGTATGTCCAGCACCTAGTTCACCAGCATCTTTTTTATCATTATTAAAGTCTTCTTTTTTCAACATTCTATTTTCATAACCAATTAAACGATATCCTTTTACTTGATTAGGGTTGAATTCAATTTGAATCTTAACATCCTTTGCGATTGTATAAAGCGTTCCGTCCAATTGTGTGTGTAATACTTTTTGAGCTTCTTCAAAAGTATCAATATAGAAATAGTTACCATTACCATTATCAGCAATTGATTCCATCTTTGAATCTTTGTAATTACCCATTCCAAAACCTAGTACCGTCATAAAGATGTTTTTATCTCTTTTTTCCTCTATCATGCGTTGCATTTCAGCATCAGAAGACGGTCCTACATTGAAATCACCATCTGTTGCTAGAATAATACGATTCAAGCCTTCAGAATCTAAGTGTTTCTCAGCCATTTTATAAGCCAAAGCCAATCCTTCTCCACCAGCAGTAGAGCCCCCTGCTTGTAATTTATCCAATGCATCAGTAATTGCTTTTTTATTATCTCCACTTGTTGGTTCAAGTACTACACCAGCAGCTCCAGCATATACTACAATTGATACATGATCCTTGCTTCTCATTTGTTTTACCAATAGTTTGAATGCTCTTTTTAATAATGGCAACTTATTATAATCACTCATAGAACCTGATACATCTAATAAAAAAACTAAATTCATTGGAGCAATGTCATCAAATTGATAATTTTTACCCTGTAGTCCAATATGTAATAATTGATGTTCCTTGTTCCAAGGGCAAGTGGCTAACTCTTGATTGATAGAAAATGGATGTTCGTGTTTAGGTTGTTTATACTCATAATCGAAGTAGTTGACAAATTCCTCAATACGAACTGCATCCTTTGGAGGTAATGATCCACCATTTATATAACGTCTTGCATTTGTATAACTGGCATTATCTACATCGATTGAAAAAGTAGAAAGAGGATTATTAGCACTTACTAGAAATTCATTTTCTTGGATTGCATTATAAGACTCTGTGTTATGAGGTGTTACAGGAGCTTCATAAGTAGTCTCTACATCATTTATCATCACCTGTCTTTCTTTCTTTAACATGTGCACTTGTCTTGTTGCTTTTGATGGGGCGGGGGCTCCCATTCCTACATCATAAGAAGGCTCTATTGCCATATCTTCTTCAAGTTCATATTCTTCTGTAGGAACTTCAATTTCTTCTACAGCTACTTCATTATATTCTCCTGATGTTTGTTTTTCACTGACAAGGCGAGAACAAGATGCTATTGAAACAATAAATAATAAAAGCACAAATTTTTGAATGACATTGATGATTCTCATAGTATTAAAATTTAAAATTCGTTAGGTAGATGTCATCCTTCATAAAATTCCACAATTTTTTTTGATAAAAATTGTTAAGATTTGATTTTTAGGTATTTATATTGATTTTTTTTGTTTTATTTTCTCTTTTTTTTGAATGTCAGATTATAATAATCTCTTGTATATGTTAATTGTAGTCTATGTGTTTTTTAGGGATAGTTCTTTGAAAAGATTAACTTTTAAATCATGTTTACGTTTCCTTTACTAAGGATCCAATAACTATTTTTACTATATACTAATAAAATAAACACGCTATGAATAAACAATTTACACGATTTGGTGTTTGTTTTTGTTTGGCCTTCTCTTCTTTATTTGCACAAGCAAAGGATCAAACAACCACAAATACTACTGAAACAACTACTCGGACAGAGGATGTTGAAGAAGAAGATTTCTTCACAATGTCTCTAGAAGATTTGATGAATATGGAAATCGAATCTGCTGGTAAGAAAGCTGAAAAAGTAAGTGAAATTCCTGCCAGTGTAGTAGTAATTACAAGAAGTGAAATCGAAAAGCTTGGTTATACTTCATTAGACAATATCTTAGAAAACATTACAGGTTTGTATTCAATTGGTGATGCATTCTTGTATGGAGGAACGAACTATGGTGTAAGAGGCTTTGCTTCTTCTGGTGCCTTTAATGATATGATGATTCTTGTGAATGGTGTAAACCAAATGGAAGATTTCAGTAACTCTTATTCAACTGATCGTATCATTGTTCCTGTAGAATCAATTGATAGAATAGAAGTTATCAGAGGACCCATGGCTGTAGTTTATGGTAGTTCTGCTTTTATGGGAGTTATCAATATCATTACAAATGAACCAAATGAAGATGCTTCTAGTAAAGTTTCTGGAACAGTAGCAAACTTAGGTACTTATGGTACTTATGGACGTTTTAGTGAAAGAGAAGGAGAGTTTTCTTATTCAGCAAATGTAAATTATTCTGAAACATTAGGGCGTGAGGTAAAGTGGCTAGATATGGATTCTACTTATCTATCAACTGGTGATACAACACGTACTGCAGATGATAAAACAGAACTGGCTGGAAATTCAATTAGTTTAGATCTTTCATCAAGTTATAAAGGATTATCATTTGGTGCATATTATACAGCTCAAGAAGAAGCAGTTATTGGGATTACATCTGGTGGAGCAATATCTTATCGTACTGAATCATCAAACTTTAATATTGGGTACAAAAGAGAAGTTGCAAAATGGATGTCTTTAGAAGGTAAACTTAATTTCGCAAGCTTAAATCTTGAGTTACCAAGTGAACCTTATCAAGTTTTTAAAATAAGAACACAAGCATATGAATATGAAGTCAACTCTTATTTTGATTTCTCAGAAAACTATAGTGCTGTTTTAGGGTTTTATACTCGTACAGCTTATGAGATTGAGCGTTTGGTAGATTTTCCAAGTAGACAATTGTATAACTTTAAAAATTATACTACAGATGATATTACTTCTCGTGCAGGTTTTTTACAGTTCAATGCTCAACCTATCAAAAACTTAAAAATTGTAGCAGGTTTACGTGTAGAACAAACAAATAACTATGGAGCAGAGGCAATTATACAACAACCACTTGCTCTTCCTACAGGCCTTGCTTATGTAGAGGTACCTTTTGATTATGAAATCAATCAAGGAGGTATACAATATATTCCTAGATTGGCTGCTATTTATTCTATTAATGAAAAGCATATCTTGAAATTTATGTATGGTCAATCTAAGAAACGTTCTTCATTTGTAGAGAGTGTTAACTTAAATCCTCCAGTAGCTAATGACCTAGCTTTGGCAGATATGAGTACTTTGGAGTTAAACTATTTATCAACAATTTCTTCAAATCTAGGGGTTAATTTCAGTGTATATTATAATGACTTAAGTAACTTGATTACACGTAGTATTTCAGTTGATCCAACTACTGGTGCTGTAAGTGTAGGAGTTGATGCTTCTGGTAAATTAAGAACATTAGGGTCTGAGGTGACTGTAAAATATGTGCCAATTCAGAAATTAAATATTGAAGTAAGTGCTTCTTTCCAAGAATCAAATGATTTGACAGAAGGCAGAGAAGATGTAGAATTAGCTTATGCACCAAAATTCCTAGGTTACTTGAAAAGTTATTATAGCATCAATGAAAAAATGACAGTAGGTTTGAAAGCTCGTTATGTAGGTGCTATGAAAGGTGAGTGGAACAACTTATTACAAAGTCATATGAGTGAAGATGCTCCTGCTTATGTAGTGGCAGATTTAAATTTCCGTTATGATAATATTTGGAAGGGGATATATCTTTCAGGAACAATCGACAATGTATTAAATCAAGAAATTCGCTTTGCAGCTTATCAAAATAATGCTTGGGCAAACCGAGGAGTAATCGGTTTTGGTAGAAGATTCTTCCTGACAGTAGGATATGAATTCTAAGAAATAAAAGAAAAAATTGACTATAGAAAAGAGACTGTTCATTTGAGCAGTCTCTTTTTGTTTTACAACTTTTCTTGTAGTGTCATATAATCTTGGAAAGGGTTTAAGTCTATTTCTTTTTCGAAGATTCCAAATAAAGTAGAACCAGAACCAGACATACTTGCATACAATGCCCCTTGTTTATAAAGCTCTTCTTTGATGTTTTTGATTATAGAATGATTTGGGAAAATTGAATCTTCAAAATTATTATGTACTGTATCCTTCCAAGTAGAAATATCATTTTTTCCTAGGTATGAAAGCAGATCAATAGAAGCAGAATTAGGTTTTACCCCACTATAAGCCTCTTGAGTAGAAATATGAATATTAGGGTTTACTAGAACAATGTACTTTCCTTCCAAAGATAAATTTAATGGTTTGAAAACATCCCCTTTTTCATAAGCAAAAGTAGCTTCATTTTTTATGAAGAATGCACAATCACTTCCTAGTTGTTTTGCGTAGTTTTCTAATTGCTCATTACTTAAATTTAATGCAAATAATTCATTGAGCATTTTTAAAGTAAAGGAAGCGTCAGCAGAGCCACCACCTAAACCGGCTCCAATTGGTATATTTTTATGCAAATGAATGTGTACATTCTCAATTTTGAAATCTTTTGCTAGCAAATGAAAGGCTTTTAAACAAAGATTATTATCAGAATTCCCTGGTATATCAATTCCTGAACTCGTGAATTTGAGTGTGTCGTTAGGAATGATTTCTAAAATATCTTTCCAAGGAACAGGAAAAAAACATGATTCCAAGTTATGGAAACCATCTGCTCTTTTTTCAGTGATAAATAAACCAATGTTGATTTTTGCATTTGGAAAGCTAATCATGATTTTTTACTTTGAGTCAACGATTTTCAAATATATGTATAAAAAGCTAAAACGAGTAATTGATTTGATATTTGCCTCTATAGGGCTCCTTTTTTTATTCCCTGTTTTTATATTGATTTCTCTTTTATCTTATTTTAGTTCATATCCTTCTATTTTTTTTAAGCAAAGACGCATTGGCTATCAAGGAAAGGAGTTTATTATTTGGAAATTTTGTACCATGAATATGCAACAAGATGAACAGGGAAGGCTATTACCAGAAGCCAAAAGAATTACTCCTTGGGGACATTTTCTAAGAACAACATCTTTGGATGAATTGCCACAGTTATGGAACATTATTAGGGGAGAAATGAGTTTTATTGGTCCACGACCTTTATTGGTTGAATACTTTCATTTGTATAGTGAACGTCACTTAAGAAGACATCATCAAAAGCCAGGTATTACGGGTTGGGCACAGATAAAAGGACGTAATTCTGTTGATTGGGAAGAACGTTTTGAATATGATGTGTGGTATGTTGAAAACATTTCGTTTTTTTTTTTCGTAAAAATCGTAATTTTGACATTCTATACTTTGATCTTTTCAAGCAATACAGTAAATGCGAAAGAAGGATTATCGATGGAAAAATTTAAAGGATATAAAAAATAAAAATATGTTGTTGTACGGAGCGGGCGGACATGCCAAAGTGGTAATGGATTGTATTTTATCTCACAACCAAGAAGTGGGTGGAATTTTTGATGATAAGTCAGAACTTCTTTCCTTGAATGGTTTTGATGTTTTAGGTCCTTATGACCCTAATTATTTAGCCGAACAAGAAATCGTTATTTCAATTGGAGATAATCAATTGCGTAAGAATGTGGTCAAAGATATTAAGCATCAATTTGGAAAAGCAATTCATTCTAGTGCTATTGTTTCTGATTACGCACATGTAGGAGAAGGCTCAGTAATTATGCACAATACAGTTTTACAATCTGGGGCTAAAGTTGGTAAACATTGTATTATAAATACAAGTTCTTCTATTGATCACAGTTGTATCATTGAAGATTTTGCTCATATTTCTCCAAAAGTGACATTATGTGATAATGTGAAAGTAGGAAAGGGAACACATATCGGAGCAGGAGCTACTGTCATTCCACGCATCACAATTGGTAAATGGTGTGTAATTGGTGCTGGAGCTGTGATTACTCAAAACCTACCTGATTATTCTTTTGTAGTAGGTGTACCTGGAAAGGTGATTAGAAAAACAACTGAATAAGTTCTGTGAAAAATAGGATAAAAATAAGAAAGCCCATTGTTAAGAAACAGTGGGCTTTTTCATTGTTTTAATGTTTGTGATCATGCTCATCATGATGATGGACAAGTCCTTTTTTGAAAGGAAAACGATAACTTAAATAGTAGTGAAAGCTAATACCTGTTTTGAGCGATGAATTATTTGGTAAACCAAAACCAGGTATATAAGGGCGTTCTGATAATGTATTTGTGTTGTACAATAATAGCTTTCCTTTTAAAGTAAACCCTAGAAATAAATTACCTACAACAGGTGTCTTCATTCCTACACTTAATTCTCCCCAATGAGCAGAAAAACTTTCTATTGCATCAAAGTTATTAACATTCCCCCAATATTGGTCATATATGATTGCATTATCAACTTGATGCTCAGCAATTGCCAAACCATAACTTATTCCTCCGAAAAATAAGTTTCTTTTTGCTGTTTCAATGTCTAGAAAATTATGCAATACACCTACTCGGAAATATGTGCCACTCACAGAGTAATCAAAACTTGTTTCTTGCTCAAGTCTACTATGATACCCTCCTTCTACTTCTAGCAACAATTTAGGTTTAATTCCGACATCTACAGAAAAGTCATAGGCAGTGTAGTTTTCTTGTGCAAATGTTAGTATTGGGCGAATAAGTTCAATATTCAAACGAATACCATTTTCAACAATGTGTACACTATCCTCTTTTTCTTGTCCCCAACTAGAAAAGACACTAAAAAAAGAGATGAAGATTATAAATAGCTTCTTCTGAATCATCATTAGTATTGTTTAATTCTTCTACAATTGGGTTATTAATCTCACTAGATTGGATAATATTATTACTATGTTTTATCTCTTTAATGTCAAAACTCATGGTAAATTCACATTCAATAGAAGGAGATCCTTTTGTATTACTATGAATAATAGTAAGTGTGTCAACTAATGTATCAACTGTAATAACAAATGAGCTACTATCTAAGTGAGGATTGGGCGATACTTCAAAGAAAGAAATATCTTGATCATCAACCAAGATAGAATCTGTATAATTGGTGTCCAAAGCTCTAATTGTGACATCATTTAATATATATTCTCCTTCTTCTTGATCAAAGAAACCAATGGATAAGTTAGGATTTTGTTCTGTGCCACAATCTTTGTATTGCGAACAAGCAATGAGAGAAAGTGATGCAAAAATTGCGATGATATAACGCATAAGATTAAATGCTACTTATAATGATTAAAGAATAACGTATTTGTTTACATCGTCTTCTGTAATGCTTTTGTCACTCATAATCACCAATCGTTCGATCACATTACGAAGCTCTCTAATATTTCCAGACCAATCCAAACTTTGTAGTTTTTTGATCGCTTTCACATCAATCATCTTTGGTTTGTTACCATAATCTTTGGCAATGTCATATAAGAACTTTTCTACCAATGCTGGAATATCATCTTTTCTTTCTTTGAGAGCAGGAACTTTAATAACAATCACACTTAGGCGATGATATAAATCTTCTCTAAAGTTTCCTTCCTCAATTTCCTTATAAAGATCTTTATTAGTTGCTGCAATGACACGTACATCAACTTTTGTACTTTTATTTCCTCCTACACGAGTGATTTCCTTTTCTTGTAATGCACGCAATACTTTTGCTTGTGCAGAAAGGCTCATATCCCCAATTTCGTCCAAAAATAAAGTACCACCATTTGCTTGTTCAAATTTACCAATACGCTTGGCGGAAGCCCCTGTGAAAGCTCCTTTTTCATGACCAAATAGTTCACTTTCGATCAACTCACTTGGTATTGCTGCACAGTTCACTTCTATTAAAGATGCTTTTGCACGATTACTTTTTTCGTGTAATTGTTTGGCTACTAATTCTTTACCAGCACCATTTGGTCCATTGATCATAACACGAGCATCAGTAGGAGCGACTTTATCAATCATCGTTTTGACTTCAAGCATTGTAACAGATTCGCCTACCATCTCATGTTTTTTAGAGATTTTCTTTTTCAGCTTTTTTGTCTCCACCACTAAATTCGATTTATCCAAAGCATTACGCAATGTTACCAATAGCCTGTTCAAATCTGGTGGTTTTGGAATAAAGTCAAATGCTCCTTTTTTGGTAGCATCCACAGCTGTTTCAATGGTTCCGTGAGCAGAAATCATGATGAATTGAGTATCCTTCTCTAGACTCATTGCTTTTTCTAAAACCTCAATACCGTCCATTTTAGGCATTTTGATATCACAGAGAACAACATCATAATTATTTTCTTCGATTTTTTTGAATCCCTCTACACCATCAGGAGCTTCATCAATATCATACTTTTCAAACTCTAAAATTTCACGTAATGTGTAGCGGATGCTCGCTTCATCATCTATTATTAAGATTTTTGCCATATCTCGTCTAGTTAAAAATTCTTAGCTTAAAATTACAGGATAGTGCAGAATAAACAAAAAACTTGCCTGTTTTCCTGTCTTTGGAAAAGGGCATAAAAAAAGGAGATACCTAAAAAATATTACGATTGGTGTTCTGAAAAATAAATCTACTATTAAGATTTTGTTGTCGTAATAATTAGTATCCCCGCCTTTATATCAAAAGTGTGGTATTTTAGTATTCTTTTTTGGAAACTAAATTTCCATTTTCATCAAAAATTTTCCAAGTACCTGTTCTTTGACCATTTTCATAAGTCATTAAATATCGTACTTCTTTATTTTTATGAAGAACAGTCCATATTCCATGTTTTTGTCCATCTTTATAAGAAGCAACACTGATTTTGTGCCCTGCTTCATCCCAGTATGTCCATGTTCCATGTTTCTTTCCATTTACAAAATTTCCAACTTCTTTTAGTTGACCATTTTCATAGTAATGTTTGATAAGACCGTGATGTTTACCATTCAAGAAATGAGCTTCATACATAATGTTACCATTATCATGATGATTCATTAACTTTCCAGAAAATACTTCTCCATCTAAATAATAAAGATTGTTTTGTTTTATAATTTCATTCGCATTTGAAAGAAATACGAAACCTAATAGGGCGATTGTTAATGCAAAGTACTTTCTCATATCCATCTACTTTTAATGATCCAACATCTACTGCTTGTATTAATTAACGTAAATATAAAGGAAAAGTTTTTATAATGTTAATTAATTGTTAACAAATATTAACAAAAGAATAATTTTGGTAAAAATAAGGTAATAAAAAAAGGTTGCCAATTGGCAACCTTTCTGTGTTAATATGAGTGATTATGTTGTGTTATTGCTTTGCTAATGTAATCACAAGACCTCTTTGGATATCTTGTGGGCTTAAATTATGAATTACTTTTTCATCATAAGAAACAAAGTGTATAACCAGAGTGTATGTTTTGCTTTGGTCTAAATTCGGAATGTGGAAACGACCATCAAAGTCTGTATAAAATGTTTTTCCTAATTCTTTGATAGTTACCTCTGCACCTGTAAGAGCTTCGATACCATTCTTATCAATTACCTTTCCTGTAATAGAGTTGCTACCTGCAAAGGCAATATTAAACATTGTGATAAGGCTGATAAAGAATAATTTTTTGAACATTATGTACTTGTTTTATGATGATACAAACATATTAAACACTTATTGACTTATCGTTCTCTCAATGTTAAGAAAATGTTTTTTATTTGATTTTTAGTATTTTAAATCCTCTCCAAACCCATAATAATGAATCCATTCATTATGAGAGAATAGTTTCCAAGAAGTATGAGCAAGGTCTATATCATCATCAATTAGTACTCTATAAGGTCCTCCATTTAGCGAAACTCTGATGCGAGCACGGATTTCTGGTTCTTTAAAACCATGTTTTTCTGTATAATATTTTGCTAGAAATTGAGCTGCTTGCCAAGCCATATCAGGGTTTTTGATAATTCCTCTAATTTGCTTCTCACTAAAGTGTTTCTTGAGCTTAATGTGTTTTTTCTTTTTTGTTTCTGGATTGATAACATAAAAATTAGCATGACCATGCTTACTTCTCAGCATCATTCTCCATGATAGTTTATGACCCTCTTCTGTCCAAAATACATTTCCTTCAAACAGGTGGTGACGCAAAGGCAAACCAATCTGTAGGATAAAATAGATTGCCAAAAAGCCTATAATTAGGTTTTGTTTTTGTGCAGAAGTTGGTATTGATTTTTCAATCACTTTCTTTTTAAAGAATCGTTTCTGAACGACTTCTACTGGAAAGAAGAAAACTAAGAAGATAAGTGACATATAAGGGAATACACCAATTTGAAATACCAACGAATTAAAAAGGTGAAATCCAAAAGATGCCAAAATACCAATCCAACGAGTACGCTTCCACAGAAGTAATGGGATAATTAAACCATCATAGGCAATTCCTAAATAAGAAATGACTAATTGAAAGTCGGAATTTGTAAGTAAGCCTTTCATAAAAGCTAACTCAGGCATTACTTCCGCTTTATAATCAAACCAAAGACCAATGGTTCTACCTGCTAACCAATCTGGATATACTTTATGAAGAGATGCATAGGTATAAACAATCCAAAGTTGAAGTATGAAAAATAACGTAATCCAGCGAGGACAGGTATCAGAAGCAATATTTGGGTCTCTTTTGGCATCTAAACTTGCATATCGGTGGGCAGGAAGAATAATGAGTATCCCTGTCAATAATACCATCAAGTAATAATGGTTATTGTAACTACTTTTTTGCATTAGGTATACACAAGTCCAAATGATAAAATACAATATCGAACTTAGTCTATAATGATAACCAAGCATGATACAAATACCCAGAATGCCTAGTAGAGCATATACACCATACATAAAATAACCAGAAGGAGTTTGCATCCATTCCAAACCAATGGCAGTGAAGTTGTATTGAGGTTCAACAAAAACACGTCTAACCCAGCCAGTCATAATAGCTCCAAAGCCTTCTGCACTCAACAGAAAACCGAACATCATTCTATAAAGTGCTAGGCTACTATTGTCAACTTCTTCAAATAAAATATTTTTTATCTTTTGCATTTCTTTCTTGTTCTAAAATGCTGAAAAATACAAAGTCAGTTTTTTAAATCATATTTTTTTAACTTTGTTTTTGTGAAAATTGAAGAAAAATTGAAAGCAGACTTGACAAAGCGTCAAGAGATGAATCTTTTGAGAAAACTACCATCTTCTAGTGAAGATATGGTTGACTTTGTGTCCAATGATTATTTGGGTTTGGCTCGTAATCCATTTGTTCAACAAAAGACTGCTAACTATTACAAAGAAACTCATCAACAAATAGGCACAGGAGGTTCTCGTTTACTTGCAGGAAATAATCAATACTTTGAGGACTTAGAAACTCAATTGGCTATTATACATCATGCTGAAAGTGCTTTGTTATTCAATGCTGGTTATGTAGCAAATATGGCTTTCTTTGTGACTATTCCTCAAAAGGGAGATACTATTTTGTATGATAGTTTGATTCATGCTTGTGTCAAGGATGGAATCCGTTTGAGTGTAGCCAATCGTTATTCTTTTCGTCATAATAACCTTACCCATTTAGAAAAAAGACTTCAAAAAGCAGAAGGGAATATTTTTGTGGCAGTAGAATCTATTTATTCCATGGATGGTGATGCTTCTCCTTTAGAAGAATTAGTTGACTTGTGTCAAAAATATCAAGCTTATTTGGTGGTAGATGAAGCACATAGTACTGGTGTGTTTGGAGAAAATGGTGCAGGTTTGGTTTGTGCTTTAGGACTAGAAAATCATGTTTTTGCAAGAATCCATACATTTGGAAAGGGAATTGGTGCTCATGGGGCTTGTATTGTGGGAAGCCAAGTCTTAAAAGATTATTTGGTGAATTTTTCGAGACAGTTTATTTATACCACAAGTGCTCCTGTTCATAGTTTATTAGCGATTCGTTCTGCTTATGAAGTGTTGAAAGCACAAACTCATTTACAGAAGGAGCTAGAACATAAAATTCAACTCTTCAAAAACAATTTCAAAAATACATTTGTTGAGAGTCATAGCCCTATTCAAGTGGTACTATGCAAAGGGAATGATTATGTAAGGGAAGTTGCTCAAAAACTTCAAAATAGAGGATTTGACATTCGTCCAATCATGAGTCCTACAGTTCCTGAGGGAACAGAACGTTTGCGTATTTGCCTACACGTCCATAACACTGATCAAGAAATTATAAATTTGGCAACTGCCTTAACAGAAATAATATGTCAAGATACTTTATAACAGCTATTAGTACAGATAGTGGAAAAACACTAGTAAGTGCAATCTTTACAGAAGCCTTCAAGGCAGACTATTGGAAACCTGTACAGTCAGGATTGGAGGAGAGAGATACTGATGCTGTGAAAGCTCTAATTTCAAATGAAAAAACAGTGTCTCATCCAGAAGCATATGCTCTCAAAACCCCCATGTCTCCACATGGAGCAGCCGAAATTGATGGAGTAGAAATTTCTTTGGATAAAATTGTGTTACCAGAAACTCAAAACGAACATTTTGTAATAGAAGGAGCAGGAGGAATGATGGTTCCTTTGAATGACAAAGATTTTGTAATTGATTTGGTTGACCAATTTCCTTGTGAAGTTATATTGGTTTCAAATCTTTATTTGGGAAGTATTAATCATACCATTCTGTCCATCAATGAAATAAAAAGAAGAGGCTTGAACCTAAAAGGAATTATCTTCAATGGAGACTCAAACCCTTCTTCAGAAAAATTTATCATGGATTATGTAGATTGCCCTTGTTTGTTGCACATTCCTCAATTACCAGAAGTAAATCAAGAAGTTGTTTTGGAATATGCAGAAAAACTAAAAGCCTCTCTTAAGGCACTTGGATAACCACACGAGAAGCACCTAAATTATGCGGGTGATTGATTTTGCTCGCATTATTTTGTTCATCTCTTTCAAATACATAATTACCGTGATCAATCTTGTGCTCAATGATATAATAACCACTTTTTCCTAGCCCATACTGATTACTAACTGTATAACTTTGACCTCCACTAAGACTGGGTATTGAATAGTAAGCAGGGCCAGAATAAGTTATTGCTCCTGATAAATCGGGATTGGGAGAATACATAATTGTTTCTTCTAATAATGTACTATTGGCAATCTGAATATTTGATCCATCAAAACAGTCATCTGTATCTTGATTAACTACTGTAGAAGTAACTTCATAAATACCACTAAGTGCTCCACCTACCAACGAAATACTAACAGGAGACTCAAATGATAAGTCTGCTAATTCTACTGTTTCACAATCTTGATCACAAGATGATAAAAGGAAGAAAGGACAAATAATCCCAAGAATAATAATGCTAATCTTTTTCATAAAGGAATATACATATTTTCTTTCTTTTATTGAAAAAACGAGGTTTATCCAATATAATTTAGTTGTGAATCGCTGTTTTTTGGGTTAAATTGTGCACACCAACACTAAACTAACTCTCTCAATTAATTATGAAAGAACCAGAGATTCCAAGTAACGAAAAAGAACGTGTTGAGGCTTTACGGAAATATTCCATTTTGGACACCCTTCCAGAAAAAGAATATGATGAAATTACTTATTTAGCTTCTCAAATCTGTGACACTCCCATTTCAGTTATTAGTTTGTTGGATGATGAAAGACAGTGGTTCAAATCTCGTGTTGGTTTAGAGGTATCACAAACTGCCAGAGAGATTGCCTTGTGTGCTCATGCAATTAATAATCCGAATCAGATTTTTGAAGTAGAAGATACTACATTGGATGAGCGTTTTGTGGATAATCCATTGGTGATCGAAAATCCAAATGTTATTTTTTATGCGGGAATTCCCTTGGTTGATAATGAAGGTTATGCTTTAGGTACTTTATGTGTCATTGACAATAAACCTAATAAGCTAACTAAACTACAATCTGATACCCTTAAAATACTTTCTAATCAGGTGTTGAAGCTTTTTGAGCTTCGTAAAAATAGATGTGAGTTGGAGAAGAAAATGTATGAAGTAGAAATGAAAAATAAGGCTTTGGAAGCTTTTGCTCATACAACGGCTCATGATATTAAATCTCCTCTCATTAATATGCTAAGCATGACTGAAAATTTTCGAACAGAATATTCAAGTTGTTTGGACACAGAAGCAATTGATTTATTGGATTGTGTAGGGAACTCTGTTAGGAAATTGAATGGAATGATTGATTCAACATTGGAATATAGTAGAAATACTCATCTTTTAAGCAAAGAAAAGACAGAGGTTGATTTAGTTGATTTAATCAAATCCACTTTTGCTTTGGTCAAGCAGAATAAGAATACAACATGTGTTATTTCTTCATTAGATCAGCAGGTTAAATTCTTTACTAATGAGGTCGCTCTAGAACGAATCCTCTTGAATTTATTTGATAATAGTATTAAGTACTGTGATAAACAGACTACTGAAGTACACATTACAATTGACGATACTAATGATCAAGAATTGGTTCTTTACATAAAAGATAATGGTCCTGGTATTGAAAAAGGGGATAGACAACGTGTTTTTGAAATAAGTACAAATCAAACAAACAGTAAACAAATAAGTACAGGAATTGGTTTAGCTTCTGTTAAAGCCCTAATAGAAGGACTTGACGGAACTATTCGAATAATAGATACAGAAGAAAATGAAGGTTTGGGCTTCGAATTAAGGTTTCCCAAGTAAATAAAACAATAGATATGAATTGGATAGAAAAGCATCAAGCCTATGTTTGGGAGCCTTTTGCTCCACTAAAACGAAACTTTGAAACTTTTCTGGTGAAGGAAGCCAAAGGCTGTTATTTAACACTAGAAGACGATCGTAAAATTTTGGATGCCATTTCTTCGTGGTGGGTAAATATTCACGGACATTCTCACCCTAAGATTGCTGAGGCATTATTTAAGCAAGCATCTACAGCTGAACACGTAATTTTTGCAGGTTTTACACACAAACCAGCCATTCAGTTAGCTGAAAACTTGCTATCAATTCTTCCTGATTCTATGCAGAAGATTTTCTTTTCTGATAATGGAAGTACTTCTGTAGAAGTAGCAATTAAGTTAGCAATTCAATATTGGTACAATCAAGAAGTTAAAGATAAGAAAAGAATTGTAGCACTTGAAGGTGCTTATCATGGTGATACTTTTGGAGCCATGGCAATGGGAGGTAAAAGTGATTTTTATCCAGCCTTTCATGATTATATGTTGGAAGTTGAATCGTTACCTTTTCCTTCGGACGGAGTAGAGCAACAAACCATTGACGCTTTTGAAAATTTAGCGAAACAAGGGGATGTTGCTCTTTTCATTTATGAGCCTTTGATTCAAGGTTCAGCAGGAATGCGTATTTATAGTCATGCAACCTTACAAGCATTATTAGAGATTGCTAAAAAGTACGATATTATTTGTATTGCAGATGAAGTAATGACCGGATTTGGTCGCACAGGAAAAACATTTGCTTCTGATTATATGGATATTAAGCCAGATTTAATGTGTATTTCAAAAGCAGTGACAGGAACAATGCCTCTTGGACTTACGGCTGTATCAGAGAAAATTGTGAAGATTTTTGACAATGCAGACAAGGGTAAGGCATTTTATCATGGTCATTCTTATACAGGAAATCCACTTTCTTGTGCTGTTGCCAATGCAAGTTTTGAAATCTTTCAGTCGGATGAGTGTCAACAAAATATTCAACGAGTTACGAATTCTCACAAAGAGGTAGTGAGTCGCTTGGAGCAACATCCATTCATTGATAAAGTAAAAAGTCTAGGAACAATCATTTCTTTGGAAGTGAAAACAGGGGAGAATACATCTTATTTCAATAACTTGAGAGATTGGTTGTATAATTCCTTTTTGGAAGAGGATGTTTTATTACGTCCATTGGGGAATGTAATTTATATTTTGCCTCCATATATTATCACAAATGAAGAGTTGGAGAGGGTTTATTCAACCATTGAAAAAGTACTAACAAAACTAGCGGATGGAGCTAATAATTGATAGAAAAAAGCCAATCATGGCTACACTTAATGGTTTATTTGGTGGGGTAGTCTTATTACAATTAATAATGACTACCATCTACCAAGGGTTTGAAATTGATCGCTTTTTGGTTTTAATACCTATGGCTACCATTTTCTTTCTGATGATGGTTCAGAATTTTACCTACAAAGAAAAGGTAATGGTTCAAGAAGGGAAAATAAGAATCAGTAAGAAGCTCTTTATGTTTCCCTTTCACAAAGAAATCGCTTTAGATACGATCAAAAATGTGAGTTCTAATAGTCTCAAAGGAGATAAAAGAGAAGTGAGTTTGGAAATCAAAGATAAAAAAGACCCTTATTCTTTGGTTTATGATATTGATAAGAACAAAGCTCAAAAACTAGTAACTTATTTGAATAAACAATTGAAGAAAAGGTAGTGTCTATTCAACCAAAATATTATTGGTTATTTGGAGCTTTTCTTCTCAAGGTATTGGCTGGTATCTTGGTGGGGTGTTTGTATCATTTCTATTATGATGGAGGTGATACACTAGTTTATTGGCGAGATGTAAAGATTATACAAACCTTTTCTTTTTCAGAATACTTTGCCTATTGGAAAAATGAACATTTATCTACTTCTCTCTATTTCAATACCTATCAGCCTAGGGCTTTATTTTTTGTAAAAGTACTTTCAATATTCAATTGGTTAGCAAGAGGTAATTATTGGGTATTAGCAAGCATTGTTTCTAGTTTTGGTTTTGCTTGTTATGCCATTTCATTTTTACAATTATCCAAAATTTATCCTCAATACAGAGGTTTGTTGTTTTTTGCATTATTTATCAATCCATCATTTGTTTTTTGGACAAGTGGTTTGATGAAAGAAGCTTTTGTTGTTCCTTTAGTTATACTCGCAATTTCATGCATTATTCTCTTAATTAAGACAAAGTTAGGTGTTGTAAAACAGATGATTACAATGCTTTTGTTTTTTGCATTATGTGTGATTATTTGGAAGATTAAGTATTATTTTGCTGCCACCCTGTTTGCTTTCTTTTTTCCTCTTTTATTAGTGTACAAAATTCCATTTTTGAAAGATAAAAAGAAGGCTAGTTATGGTATGTTTTTGTTATTAGGGCTCATTTCCACTTCTTTCATTCATCCAAATTTATACCTTCAAAATATTCTAAAAGCCATTGTATTAAATCATGATTTAACAATTCAAAGTTCTAGTGAAAGTGGATATTTAGCCTTTAATAGTCTTACCTCAAGTTTTCTGTCTTTTTTACAAAATACTCCCAAGGCGTTTTTTGGAGGTTTATTTTCTCCAATTCTATTTACTTGGAAGATTCAATTATTAGATACTTTGTTAAACTCTTTTTTCTTATTTATGCTGATTTATAATCTGAAAAAGTACTTTAAGCTGTTGTGGACTGTAGAAATTTGGGCAATACTGGGTTTTATCAGTTTATTGGCAATTTTACTAGCCTTTTCTTCTCCTAATTATGGTTCTTTGGTACGTTATCGTTCTGTTTTTTCACCCTTATTTTTCTTTTTTTTGTTTTATCCACAATATTATCTGTTTCCAATCTATAAAGAAGAGATAAGGCATCAGCCAAGGATTGGTCAACCAACTAATTCCAAATAAAAAAGTTGTACCCCAATGAAATCCCCAACCTCCTAATAAGTACCATTTTGTAAGCTTTGGAAATAATAGAACAAGACAAAATGTAAGTTGAAATCCTAGTGCAAAAGAAGGGAAGATATAACACAAAAAATCTTGTTTTGCTACCCATAAACCCAAAGGAGCTTCATGCATTAGTAAGTATGATCTGAAAGTGTCTGGAGATACCCAAGCAAATTGTGAAATCAAAAGCTTCTCAGTTCCTGCAAAAAAATAAGTAAGGCAAACCGCTATTCTAAGTAGTTGAATATTCCATGAAGTTTGACTGTGGAATGAAAAAGGAAATAAAAGTCCTACATAGATAAATGTCGTGAATACATGATTCATTTTTTCGAATGAACAAAATAATCCGTGTAAGTAGATAAAACAAGTAATCACAATCCATGAAATCCATTTTGCTTGAATATTGAATATACACAATATGGAACAAATGACCATCAACAAATAAATACCTAAATTGAAGAATATGGGAGGCATTTCTCCAAATACTTTGAGAAAGGAGATAGGGTGGTAAAATGGACGCATATTTTCCAAAGAAAGTAAACTTGGAAACCAATCATACGAAACAATTAATACACAGGCATAGAACAAAACACGAAAGTATTGTTCATTTTGAATATCTTTTTTCTGATTAAAGTATTTTTTGATACTCTCTGTTTTTACCCATAACAACATCATTAAAAAAAGTACAAACATGGAAACTCTAAGAATGACTTGTTGTGACTTTTCTAAAAAGAAGGATAAATTAAATCGGTGTTTTTCAACTTCAAAACGAGGGTAGACTTGTTCAATAATTTCCTGAAACCAAGTATCTGCTTTGCCTTCATATAAAAAGCCTACCTGTTCTCTGAGATAAGCAAAGTAGAAAATATGAGTTCCAATCAATAATAAACTTCCAATAATAGTTAATATGTATTGTTGCCTTCTACTCATATTTTTTCGTCAATAATATGGAAGTATTTTTTTGATTATCAATGGTAGAAATAGTCATGCGTGAGAAACGCAAAGCTTTGTGTTCAACAGGGTAGTTGTGATGAATTTTATCTAAGAATTCATCAGTTTGTCCACGATAGAAATAATTTCTTGCTAGGTATTCAATTGAAGATTTAGGGATTCCCATTTTCTCCATATCAATCAAGGTATAGGTACTATCTTGATGATGTTGTGCAGAAATTTGAAAAACTTCTGTTTGTTGTGTAGAGCGAATCGGTTCTGCAAACATTCCCAATCGCATAAAAGGATAAAAATCTGTAATTAATAAGAATGGAATGAAGAGAAGACTAATGAAAAATAAAGAGAAACGATATTTCATAATATCAAAAAAGGCTATCTTATGAGTAAGATAGCCTATTTATTACTATTGATTTTTATTATAAAGTATGGATAGTAGGAAGCTTTTTGTATGCTTCAGCCATATCTTCTTCAGATACTTCCAAACCTTTACAAGCTTGATTAATCCAGTCTAATTCTTCTTGGTCTAAATGCTTTGCAGAGTCAACCCAATGTTCACCTTTTACATCTGTAGATTTATCAGAAGCCATCAAAGCAACTTTATACATCCATGCACATGCATTGGCTCTTCTTTGTTGAGATTCATTTAGTAAAGCTCCAATCGCCAAACGGAAAATATCTTCTTCTTTGGTGATACGCTCAGTTTTTTGTTGATATTTCTCAATTGTTTTCTCAGAAATTCTTTCATATGCAACCATTTCGATTGTTGCATCTACTTCTGGATCTTGTCTTTCGCCATCTGCCCAAGAAACAATCGTTGAAAGGGCAATAAGGGCATCATGATAACCAAATGTTTGCTTCATATTTTTGATAATGAAAAATTATAGAATACCACAAATAAGTCTTTTTTTTCAACAAAAACAATTAATTTAGTGGAAAGAAATTTATCATAAAAGTAAGGATATGGGCAAACGAATTTTAGTAACAGGGGGAGCTGGTTTTTTAGGGTCTCATTTATGTGAACGCCTTTTAAATGAAGGAAATGATGTTATCTGTTTAGATAACTATTTTACAGGAAGTAAGGATAACATTGTTCACTTAATGGATAACCCTTATTTTGAGGTAGTTCGTCATGATGTTACTACGCCTTATTATGCAGAGGTTGATCAAATTTATAATTTGGCTTGTCCAGCATCACCAGTTCATTATCAATACAACCCAATCAAGACAGTGAAAACATCTGTTATGGGAGCTATTAATATGTTGGGTCTTGCAAAACGTGTAAATGCAAGAATTTTACAGGCAAGTACAAGTGAAGTGTATGGTGATCCAACCATTCATCCACAACCAGAATCGTATTGGGGGAATGTAAATACAATTGGTGTTCGTTCTTGTTATGATGAAGGAAAACGTTGTGCAGAAACGTTGTTTATGGACTACCATAAGCAAAATGACGTTGATATTAAGATTATGCGTATCTTTAATACTTATGGTCCTCGTATGGACATGAATGATGGTCGTGTAGTTTCAAACTTCATTGTCCAAGCCTTGAAAGGAGAGGATATTACCATTTATGGTGAGGGAAATCAAACAAGAAGCTTTTGTTTTGTAGATGATCTATTAGAAGGAATGGTTCGTTTGATGAATTCTCGCGAAGGTTTAACGGGGCCAATGAATATTGGAAATCCTAATGAATTTACCATTCGTCAATTGGCTGAAAAGGTGATTGAAATTACAGGTTCTAAATCGAAGTTAATCAACTTAGAACTACCAAAGGATGATCCAATGCAAAGACAACCAATTATTGATTTGGCAAAAAAAGAATTAAATTGGGAGCCAACTATACAGTTGGAACAAGGTTTGATAAAAACGATTGCATACTTTGATGAACAATTGAAAAAAAAGTAAAGCTATGAAAAGAGTTATTAATGGTATTATTCTATTAGCAGTATTATTTGGACTAACAACTTGTGGTGACAAATCTGCTATTGATTTATTATATCCAGTGAGTAAGGATAAGGAATTAGGAATGCAATTAAGAGATGAAATTGCGAAAAATCCTTCTGAATATCCTGTAGTACCCCGTAGTCAAGCTCCAGAAGCGTATAAATATTTGGAGTTGATGAGAGATAAAATTTTGGCAAGTGATGATGTTCGTTATAAGGATGAGTTTGCTTGGGAGATTTATATTATCGATCAAGATGTATTAAATGCTTTTGCGGCTCCTGGTGGGTATATTTATGTATATACTGGTTTGATTGATTATTTGGATAATGAGTCTGACTTGGCAGGGGTTTTGGGGCATGAAATTGCTCATGCAGATCAACGTCATTCAATCAACCAAATGGTAAAGCAATATGGAGTTCAGTTATTGTTAGATATTGCATTAGGAAAAGACCAATCTAAAATCAAAGAAGTAACTGGAGGATTAGTTGGTTTAAAGTTCAGTCGTTCTGATGAATCAGAAGCTGATGAGTTCTCAGTTAATTATCTATGCCCTACAGATTATAAAGGGAATGGTGCTGCTGAATTTTTTAGAAAATTAGAAGAAGAAGGACAAAGTAGTGGCGTTCCTGAATTTTTGAGTACACACCCTTCTCCAGAAAATCGTGTAGAGAATATTGACAATTTATCAAAAGAATTAAGCTGTGAAGGTACTTGTTGTACTAATAAAGCAACACTTCTAGATGAGTCTGGAATTATTTCTTATCAAGAATTACAAGATATGTTCTAATCAATATGTTTTTCATAAAATGATTGAAGCCCTTATTTAATAATGAATAAGGGCTTTTCTTTTGTATTAAAATTATTAGTTTAGAAAAACGAATAAAACACTTTTAGCATGCCTCAGTTACGTCCAATCTCAAAAGAAGATTATCCATTTATTTATGAATGTCAAACAGATCTTAGAAACTTACACCTTTGGTGGGAGGATAGAGATTTGTATAGTTATGAATCTTTTGTAGATGATTTTCAAAGGCGTTTGCGTAGATTCATACATACTTTTTGCATTATTGAGCATAATAATGAACCTGTAGGTTTCATTTATAATTACAATACTGATTTTGTAGATAAGTATACTTATTTGTGTGTTTATCTAAAGCCGGAAGCTACTGCTCAAGGTTTGGGAAAAATGGTTACTTACGACTTTTTGAAGTTTTTGTATACTCAATTTGGCTTTCGAAAAGTCTATGCTGAGATCAAGGGTTATAATGAACCTTCTCTAAAAATTACACAACGAAATGGTTTTGTAGAAGAAGGTTGTCTGAAAAATCACACTTGGTTTGATGGAAAGTATTGGGACCTGTACATTATGACATTATATCTGACTAAAAAGCTATTTGAATAGGTGCTAGTTGAGTACAATTCCTATAATCAACATATCATCAATTTGTTCTTCATCCTTCATCCATTCCTTCATAGTATTATCAATGATTTCATGTTGTACACTATGAGGCTGATCATGGTTAGCAATTAGTAATTCTCTTAGCTTTTTTGATAAGAATTTTTTTCCTTTTTCTCCTCCAAATTGATCATGATAACCATCACTATACAAGTATACAGTGGTTTTACTTTTTAGATCGAATTCATGTAATTCATATTCCCTTTTCCCAAAGTCCAAAAATCCTCCTACTGGAGCTTTAGTCCCTTTTGTGAAGGTAGGTTCACCATCTGAAATACAAATCATAGGATTGTTAGAGCCACTAAATAGTAGTTTTTTAGTTTTGGAATTGAATGTACATAGAGCCATATCCATTCCATCTCTGTTTTGAGTTTCTTCTTGCCTCAAAACCTTCTGAATACTTTTATCTAGCTCAAATAGAATTTTATCTGGTTGAGTGATTTTTCTGAATTTGACAATTTCTGTCAATAAATCATTACCAATCATTGACATTAAAGCTCCTGGTATTCCATGCCCTGTACAGTCTACAGCAGCAATTATTGTTTCATCTCCAATGGTTTCAAACCAA
This sequence comes from Cytophagales bacterium, assembly GCA_024232295.1. GTDB lineage: Bacteria > Bacteroidota > Bacteroidia > Cytophagales > JAAEPT01 > JAAEPT01. Next base: position 45,799 of record JAAEPT010000154.1, on the reverse strand, counting down.
TAAAAATCACCACTTAATTCTTCTCTTGGTTGGAAAAAAATGAAACCATCACTAAATGTGTGATTAAATGCCTCAATAGATGGTAACATTGCTTCTTGAATATTTTTTGCATAATTAATTGAGTCTGTCAATTTATTGATTGCCAATTCAAGTTGATTTGATTTTTCTAATAGATGCTCATTTTGAGCTTTAATTTCTTCTTGTTGTTCTTCTATAGTATCAATAGATTTTTTCTTGTTCTTTAAAATGTGTCTATTAATTGTATTTGCATAAAAAATGAAATAAACGAAGATGGATACTAAGCTAATTACATCAATTAATACAATACCTTTTGTTTCAAAATGTATTTCATGGAACAATCCCCAGAAACCTATTCCTGCTATTACAACTAGAGGAAGATGAAGAGCTGCTTTAACTCCTCGAACAGAAACCATATTGGCAACAGTCAAGGTAAATAGTGTAAATACAGGCATATACATAAAGTCAACTTCTACAAAGACCCATGTTGCAATGAAGATATCTATAGAGAGGGAAATATTTCCTAGTTTTCGATTGTCTCCACTAAGTTTATAGATTAATAATAGCAAATGAGGATAAACTAATAGCCATGCAATCAAAAAAATACCTGTTGTTTCAAAAGAATTTAGTCTATGGTAATGAGCATAAACTACAATTACTGCATAAATATAACCTACAACTCTCAAAGGATAAGATATAATACCAATTCCTTTGCTTTTTCTCTTTAGTAATTCTATGAATTTATTTGCCAAATTTGTAGTAATGTGTGTTTGGGGTCGCAAATATAGTATATGAAGTTGGTTATTACAAGTGATGTAAATACTAGTGTTTTTTTGTAAGTGGTTGTTTTTTAGTTGTTTGAGCATTTTGTTGCTTTTGTTAATGTATACAAAATCACCATCATAAGATTTTGTGAATATTATTACCATTTTGTATATTGAAAGAATGTCAATTCAATAAAACACTTTTTTTGTATGGAAATGCAAGGTTCTACAATACCAGTAATAGAAAAGATAGAAAGTCCTTTTCACAAAACAATTCACTTACTTTATGTCCCTACTTTGTACTGTAATCTAGGATGTAGTTATTGTTATTTGGGATCACAAACTGATACAGGACATTTACCTAAAGAAAACAAACAAGCTCTGGATACTTTGGAGTATGCTGTTAATAAGTTTACAAAAGCAGGTGTACTTCCTTTTAATGTTTCATTACATGGAGGAGAGGTAACTGTTCTTAAGGAAGAAACACTTGCCCAACTTTTTCAATTTATTTTAGATTATTATAATAACTACCGATCAGAACTTGAGAAGTTTGGTTTCAAGAAAGATACTCCTCACATTAAGACGAACTTATTCAATTTTCACAAATTTGCTGATCTGTTTGAAAAGTATCAAGTTTCGATAAGTGCTAGTATTGATTTGCCACTTTTACTTCATGAGAAGTATAGAACCAATAAAATGGGAAAATCAACACTAGAGCGTACTTTAGAGAACTTAAGATTGTTAGCAAACTATCCACATCGTAAGAAATTTTCAAGTGTAATTTGTCAAGAGCACTATGAAAAAATGGATGAAATTATTGAGGATATTTGGAGAATACACAAAGATATAGGCTTTGACATGAACAATTATAACTTCATGTTTGGTTTTGAATCGGAATTAAATGATGAGAAATTTCAAGGAGAATATGAGACAGAGCTGGAGACGTTAGATGGAGAGAAGCAAGTAGCATTCTATAACAAAATGAAAGAAACCTTTGGAGGGACAGAGCTTGAACAGGGATTGAATACAAAATGGTTTGAAGAATTCACTCCTGCTTTTTGTACAAACTCTGTGAATTGTGGTGAAAAGTTCTTTCTGTTACAAGGGGATGGAGAAATTTATTCTTGTGTACGTGGACAAGGTGTTGAGGCTTTTCATTATGGAAATATTTTTAAGGATAGTGTAGAAGAGATATTAGATAATGCAGTCAATAAAATACAAAAGATTCACAATGATTTAGGGTTGGATGAGGATTGTAAAGGTTGCTCTCACCTCAATACTTGTAATACTGGTTGCCCTTTTGTGAAGTACGAACAGCAAAATGCAAAATCATACACTTGTGAAGTACAACAAGAATTGTATAAGGATTTTCCTGAGTTATCAATCATGGCAGAGAATGAAAAAGAACAAAAAGAAGGGTTAAGAGAGTTGTTAACAGATAATCATCCTCAGGCAATGTTTAACTACAAGCCAGATGATCGATCTCTAGTACTACCAAATGATTTGAAAGAAGAGAAAAATGCTTTGGTTTCAATTATTGAGCAAGACAATATTTTGGCAACATTGTATTCAAATACAGCTATCCAGTTGGAAGTAGATGGTGAATTTTATCCATTAGAATCACAAGTTTTGAAAGTGAAACGTGAAGTTCTATTTATTTATAGTGACAGTCAAATTAGATTACATATTCACAAAGATTTTTTTGATGTCAATGCAAAAGAGCTTATCAGAAACACTTTATGTCTGATGATGCTACGAGATACAAAGGTTGTTTATGGTGATGAACAAAGAACTAAGCAAGAACATACATTTACTCATCAAGTTTTTTATAATTTATTGGAACAAAAAGAAGACAAAATGATTGTTGATGTTACACCATTGTTGAAAATGTATGAGTCTACATTTTTGGAAGGTGTATTGAACAACTTCTTTATTACCACAAATGACTTGAGAAACTATCATTATCAAAAGCAGAAGGAAAATGCCTTTTATCATATTCAAGCAATTAATCTCCCTTTTCAGAATATTGAATTTTATTGGATCAAATAAGCAATAATATGTTTTGCGATATTCAATAATTCCAAGTGAAAAAATTATTGAATATTGCAAAATGATAGATTCGTCTCCTATTATTCTGGTATTTTTTGCAAAAAGAATAATGCTTTTGAGGTAATTATGTAATAATTACAAAAATTGAAAAACTATACTGTGCTATTCCATTTTATGTTTTTAGGGTACTTATATACTTTTGAGTTATCATTTAAACATAGAAGAAATGAAAAATATATTAGTATTGTTATTGGTTATTTCATCGTTTTTTGCATCAGCTAAATCATATTTTGAATTCAATGTAGGAGTGGCTTCTCTTGATGATGAGTACTTCTATGGAACTATTTTTCCAGGAACCTCTTTTTTGTATGGTCATCAATTTGATTTGAACAAAGATATTATTTTAGATACTGAAATAGGTTTTGCTTTACCAAGCTTGGCGACAGCAAAAATTGGTATGGGTACTTATATCGATAAAGAAAAAGGGATCTCAATTATTTTTGGAGTTCGTCCTTTTCCGCTTCATTTTTATACTCAAATCAATTTATCAGAGCGAAAATATGGACAATGGATTTGGTCACTTGAAGGAGGTTTGGGAGGAGGTATCTCTTTTTATTCTACTTTTATGGCAACTTGTGGTTATCGTTTAACTATAAATAAGAAGAAAAAGAAAAGGCAACCAAAGAAGGAGATACAGAAATACAGTAAATTTTGAGCTTAATAAATAGTTGAGTATATTGTCATTAGGCACTTAAATATTTTTATATTAAATAAAGGGAATTATGACAATAGTAAACACTCGCTTATCTAAAAACCTTGAGCTATTTTTTAGTTTTGTTGGAAATGCAGAAAAAGTAGAACAAGAAACACTAAAAACTTTTTTTGCAGAAGGTGAAAATCGTTATGTAATTGCTAAAGAAAATAAGTTATACTTATTTGAAGGGGATACATTATTAGATACTAAAACAAACTTTGCACAAAAAGAGCAAGAATTGGCTTATAAGTTTGATGGAAATAGGATTTCAGAAATTTCAGTTCCTCATTTTATTTCTATGGGGAGTGGAAGTGGTAAAAGAAGAGGTTCTGGAGGAGGAAGCTCAAACAATAATAATAACAATAATGGTTAGTTCATTGTAACCAAACATAGAAAAACAAAAAGAGGATAATCTACTGTTGATTATCCTCTTTTTTATTGGCATAACCCAAAAATTATCTTCCAGTTGTAAGTAATCTAAGTCCTACTACTGATAGACGAGGTCTCGAGACTAATTTATTATATCGTGCATCTATTGTTTTTAAGTTTTTTAACTTATTAATTGATTCTGGTAAGGTGCTCAATTTATTACTAGAAATATCAAGGTATTCTAAGTTTTTTAGGTTTTGTATGTTGTCAGATAAACTAGATAATCCTGTACTTGATACTGTTAATTGTTTTAGGCTCGTAATATTCAAAACATTTTCTGGAATATTTGTCATTTTAACTCCAGATAAATTCAATTCTTCTAGTTTGGTCAAATTCATCATTTCTTTTGGAAATTTACTAGCTGGTGTATTTGATAAATCTAGTTTCTTTAAATTGACCAATTTGGTGATGACTTTTGGTACTGTTGTAAACTTATTATAGTGTAGATCCAATAATTCTAGGTTTTGCATCTTAGACATACTTGAAGGTAATGTAGTAAGATTATTTCCTCCAAGGTGAAGTTTTTTGAGCTTTGTAAGCTTGGTGATTTCTTTTGGCAAAGAAGAGAATTGGTTATAATTCAAATCCAACTCTACAAGGTTTACCAATTTTGTGATATTTTTTGGAAACTTTGTCAGACCATGTTCATTCAAGTTAAGAAGGCGTACTTGTGTAGGGTACTTCATTGCTTCTTTTACCGAATAAAAAACGATATGCCCTATGATAAAATCTTGTACTTCTTTTGAAAGTTTCTTAATATTTAGCTCATAATTGTCAATTAATAAATCATCTGAAAGTGTTGTAAAACTAGTAGGAACAGACTTTAAAGTTAATTCTCCAAGCCCTAAACTTACCAGTTTTTTTAAGTTTCCAAATTCACTAGGTAGTGTAGTAATTTTTGTATTAGAAATATCTAATCTCTCTAAGTTCTTAAGGTTTCCAATACTTGAAGGAATTACCTTTATTGGATTATTAAAAACGACCAGTTCTTTTAATTTACTTAGTTTGCCAATATTATTGGGTAGTTCGGTTAGTTGGTTTTTATTTACTTCTAATTTTTCCAAGTTCTGTAATGAAGTAATATTAGAAGGAAGTTTTTTGAACTGATTATTCCCAATATTCAAAAACTTTAAATATTTAAAGATTTTGATATTAGCTGGTAAAGAACTTAATTCGTTTCCTTCCAAATTCAATACTTGCAAGTTTGTTAACTTATCAATTCCTTTTGGTAGTTTAGTCATTTTTCTGTGTCCAAGAGATAGTTCTTGAAGATTTTTAAAAATGCTTAAATCTTGTGGAAGTGTTTCTCGTTTCGGTACCCACAATTTGTATACTTGGTCAGGGTGTGCAAATGCCTTTTTAAGAGAATAGAACGACTTCTTTTTTGCTAATTCCTGCTCTGTTAACAGTTTTCCTTGTCCAAAGGAAAGGAAGCTGAAAAACGATAAACCAATAAGGGCTAAATGGCTGATTTTCATAATTTATTATTTTGTATTGTTTTGTTTGGGTGTGACAAAAATAAGATGTATTCTAACTTTTCCAAACTATTTCTTAGAAGAGCATAACAGTTATAAATGAAAAAAGGTCGAGAAAATCTCGACCTGATAAAATATTTCTATTATAGTTGTATCATTAATAATCTTGAGCAATAATAACAATACCTTTAATTACAGGAGGGTTAGCATAACGTAATTTTTTACCTCTTACATCAACAACTTTTAGTTCTTTCATATCTCCCAATAAGCTTTGAGGGATTGTTGTAAAACCATTGTATGAAATGTCTAAATATTCTAGTTTTTGTAGTTTACGAAATGATTTGCCTAAGCTGCGTATTTCTGTACTGGAGATATCTAATTTCTTTAAGTTGATACATTCATAAACAACCTCTGGAGTTTTTTGAAGATTATTCTGAGATAAATTTAAACTTTCTAATTTTGGAAGTTTAGCAATATGCTTAGGTAATGTAGTAAGCTTATTGTGGGTTAAATCAAGCTCTTTTAAGTTCTTCAATTTAGTAAGTGAAGGAACTTTTGTAAACTCATTTCCATCTAAATTAAGACTTTCTAAACTTGTTAATTTTGTTAGGTTTTTAGGTAATTTACTTAGGTTATTTCCTGACAAAGATAATTTTTTGAGTTTGCTCAGTTGTTCAATCTCTTTAGGAAAAGAAGAGAAATTATTATAACTCAAGTCTAATTCTTTAAGATTTGTAAACTTGATGATTTTTTCAGGAAATTTAGACATTCCATGTTCATGTAAGCTTAAAAAACGAACTTGTTTTGGGTTTTTGATTGCTTCTTCTATTCCATAAAACAGAGTGTGATTCAATACAATATTTTTTCCTTCAGTAGAAAACTTGTTTAAATCAATGTTATAGTAAGACATTATTAAATCTTCTGATAAGTTTTTGAAACTTGTAGGGATAGATTTCAAAGGAATTTCGTTAAAAGAGAGTTTTCTTAAGGCTTTTAGGTTTCCCATTTCTGTAGGAAAAGAAGAAATTTTAGTATTAGAAATATTTAGCCTTTCTAATTTAGTCAAACTACCAATACTATTAGGAAGGCTTTTAATAGGGTTGTTGTCAATCTCTAATACTCTTAGGTTTTTAAGGTTCTTAATTTTGTCAGGAATTTCTGTGATTTGATTTCCTGATATTCTTAATACTTCTAAGTTCTTCAATTCAAAAACCTCAGCAGGAATCTTTGTTAATTTGTTGTTGCTAATTTTTAATTCACGAAGATTTTGTAAGTTTTTAATGCTTTTAGGTAATGATGTGAGCTGATTACCACCTAATTCTAGGTATTGCAAGTTTTTTAATTCACCAATATGTTCAGGGATACTTTTTGCTTTCTTGTATACAAATGAAATAGATTGTAAGTTTTTAAATTTTTTTAAAGAGGAAGGAAATACCTTTTTTCTGATTGATAAACGATATACTTGTTCTGAATGTCGAACTTGTTGTGCTGAATAAACTGAATAATATGCTTTTTTTGCATTTAATTGCTCTTTTGTGAATAGTGTTGTTTGTGCAAATGAAACAAAACTAAAAAGAGACAAGCCAATAATCGCGAAATGTCTGAATTTCATAACCTTCTATGTTTTTGTTAATTATTTTGAGTCCTCTCAACAAAAACAAGACCTGTTTTTGTTGAGCAGAGTTTCATTTTTTAAATAATAAAGAGCTATCTCCATAGCTTAAGAAACGGAAATCATTATTGAGAGCATAATCATATACTTTTTTCCAGTCTTCACCAATAAATGTGGAAACTAGTAAAAGCAATGTACTATTAGGTTGATGAAAGTTTGTAATAATAGCATCAGCACCTCTCAATTGATAACTTGGGGCAATCAATAATTGTGTTTTGGTCTGTAAGAAATCAAGTTCGTTTTGATTTAAATATTGAATAATAGCTTTCATAGCCTCTTGGTAGCTAATTATTGCTTGATCTACCAATTCATAAGGCTCCCATTGTGTTACAGTTGGTGTAGTTTCTGAGTCTAAATGAAGTTTTAACCCAATCCAATACAGACTTTCAATAGTACGCAAAGAAGTTGTTCCAACTACTGTTATAAATTTATCTTCATGACTCAATTTCTCCAACAATTTCTTTTCAACAATAATCTCTTCATAATGCATATTATGTCCTTCTAGTGTCTCACTTTTCACTGGTTGGAAAGTTCCTGCTCCCACATGCAAAATTACACTCTCAGTAGTAATTCCTTTTTGGTGCAAAGTATCAAAAACTTGTTCTGTAAAATGAAGTCCAGCAGTAGGAGCAGCCACAGAACCATCATTTTGAGCATAGACAGTCTGATAACGGTCTTTGTCACTTTCTTCTGCTTTTCTTTTGAAGTAAGGAGGTAAAGGAATATTCCCAAATTCCTTTAAGATTTCAGCAAATGTTAATTCATTTCCCCAAGAATAATCAACTTCAAAATACCCATCTTTTCGCTCAATCAATTTTACAGTCAATGTAATTTCCTCATCATTGATTGTTTTGCTTTGTGTTAAGAACTCTTCCTTAAATTTTTTTGCCTTGCCTATTAAACAATTCCATTGAGCAGAATGTGTTTGTAACATTGCTTGTTGAACATCTACTTCATGAGCGGGTTCCAAGCAGAAAAATTCAATAGTTGCTCCATTCTGATTTTGAAAAAGAAGACGTGCATATACTACTTTAGTATTGTTGAATATCAAGGTACTATTGTCTGGTAAATATTCTTCAATATTCTTGAAAATGCTTTCTTGAATTATAGAATCATTGTAAACCAATAATTTTGATTCATCTCTTTGTTCCAATGGAAATTTAGCAATTTTCTCATCTGGAAGAGTATATGTGAAATCTTCTATTTTTAAATCTTTGGGCGATTGCATAAACATGAGGATAAGTTGAAGCACAAAATTACAAATTTCCCTCGAATCTGTGTATATTCGTTCAAAATTGTACTGAAATGAAGCGTTTTTTATTCTTGTGTTTGTATTGTTTGAGTTCTCTAGTTTTTGCTCAAGAGTTTCAAAAAGGTTGGGTAATTATGATTAGTGGTGATACTCTACAAGGAGAGGTTAATGATGATTTCTCTAAGAAAAAGTCAATGAGAATCTTAAGCTTTCGACAAAATGATGTCACAAGAATTATTGATAAAGACAGTGTAGTCGCTTATCAAAAAGATAGTTTGTATTTTGTGAAGTTAAAATATGAACGACCAATTCAATTAATAGGAGGGATGATGGGGTTTATGCAAGTAATTGAGCAAGGAAACCTAACATTATTACAATTTGATTATTGGATTCAAAGTGAGCCAACAGGACAAAAATTATCTAATTCTTATATTCAGACAGATTATTATTTACTTGCAGAGGGAGAAAAGGAACCTACTTTGATTAAGAAATTCGGTTTCCGAAAAAAGATGATGAAATTCTTCGAAAACCAACCATTTATTTACCAACAATTAAAAACAAAGAAGTGGAAGTACAAACACTTACAACAAATTGTAAAGGCTTATAATCAAAAGAAAAAATAAGATTAAAGTTCTCCTCTTTGTCTCATAAGTTCAACCTTTAAGATGGCTGAAATACTGATTGCATCTGTAATTTCTCCACGCATTGTCATTGCTATAGCTTCTTCAAAAGGAAGTTTTTTTACGATTAAGTCTTCTGTATCTTCTGGTTCAGATTCTCCTTGTTGTAGATCAGTAGCCACGAAGATAAACCCTTCTTCATCAGTCACAGAATTAGAAGTATGTATTTTGGCAATATTTTGCCATTTTTTGGCAATAAGCCCTGTTTCTTCTTTTAGCTCTCTTTTGGCTGAATCTAAAATATCATCAGCATTTAAGCCTCCACCCATAGGAATTTCCCAAGAATAAATATCCAAAGGATAGCGATATTGCCCTACCAAATAAGTATTTCCCTCATCATCAATGGGTACAACAGCAATAGCCTTATTTTTGAAATGGACTGTACCATAAATCCCTTCATTTCCACTAGGGTTAATTACTTTGTCCTCTTTCACTTCAATCCAAGGGTTTTCATAAATGAATTTTGTACTTAATTTTTTCCAAGGGTTTTTCATCAGCTCATTATTTAGGAAGGCAAGTTATGTGAAAATTCATACCTTTGCAAAGACAAAAATCAGTTATAAAAAGTGTTAGCATCACAATTTACAAAAGATAAGGTAGAGGCAGGACTTGATGAAGTAGGAAGAGGTTGTTTGGCTGGTCCTGTGGTAGCAGCAGCAGTTATTTTGCCCAAAGATTACACACATGAATTATTAAATGATTCAAAGAAATTGAGCAAAAAAGCAAGAACTCAGTTAAGAGAAGATATTCAGAAAGATGCCTTAGCTTATTGTGTAGCAGAAGTTTCACACACTAAGATTGATGAAATTAATATTTTGAATGCTTCTTTCTTAGCAATGCACAAAGCATTAGATGGATTGAACCAAGAACCAGAATTATTATTGGTTGATGGAAATCGCTTTCATGCTTACAAGGAAATTCCTCATACTTGTGTTGTTAAAGGAGATGCAAAATTTTTGTCAATTGCAGCAGCTTCTATTTTGGCAAAAACTTACAGAGATGAATTGATGGAAGAACTTGCCAAAGAATATGATGTATATGGTTGGGAAAGTAATGCAGGATACCCAACAAAAAAGCACAGAGAAGGGATTGAAAAGTATGGAGTTTCTCCTTATCACCGTCAATCATTTACCTTATTGAAAGATAAGGACAATGCACAACTCAGTTTATTTGAAAAATAAAGATATGGATTTAAAGCAAGTAGCACTTAATGACAAACACATTGCTTTGGGAGCAAAGATGGTTCCTTTTGCAGGGTACAATATGCCTGTGCGTTATAGTTCGGATATTGAAGAGCACAATACTGTACGAAATGGAGTAGGAGTATTTGATGTTTCTCACATGGGAGAGTTTGAGCTGAAAGGAGAAAAGGTACTTGATTTATTGCAAAAAGTAACTTCAAATGATGTTTCTAAATTGGTAGATGGGCAAGTACAATATTCTTGTCTGCCAAATGAAACGGGTGGAATTATAGATGATTTATTGGTGTATCGAATCAAAGAAAATCATTACTTTTTGGTTGTAAATGCATCTAATATTCAAAAGGATTGGGATTGGATTCAAAAGTATAACACAGAAGGAGTAGAAATGAATAATCTTTCAGATGATTATGCTCTTTTTGCTGTACAAGGTCCAAAAGCAGTGGCTACTTTACAAAAACTAAGTACGCAAGATCTATCAGCCATCAAATATTATACATTCGATTATGTAGATTTGGGAACTGTTAAAAATGTGATGTTGGCAGGAACAGGTTATACAGGTTCTGGTGGTTTTGAGATATTGGTCAAAAATGAAGAAGCAGAACAGCTGTGGAATTTGATTTTTGAAGCAGGAGAGGAGTTTGAAATTAAACCAATTGGATTGGGTGCAAGAGATACTTTGCGATTAGAAAAAGGGTATTGCTTGTATGGAAATGATATTAATGATACTACTTCACCAATCGAAGCTGGTTTATCATGGATTACGAAGTTTAGCAAAGACTTTGTAAATGCTGAAAACTTAAAAGCTCAAAAAGAAGAGGGTGTAAGTAAGAAACTGGTTGCCTTCAAAATGATTGACAAAGGGATTCCAAGACAAGGATATAACTTATTGAATGAAGAGGGTGAAGAAATTGGACAGGTAACTTCTGGAACAATGTCTCCAAGTTTGGGCTATGGGATTGGTTTGGCTTATGTTCAAACCGATTTTACAAAGGTAGGAATAGAGATTTTTGTACAAGTTCGCAAAAGAGTATTGAAGGCTGAGGTTGTGAAATTACCTTTTGTATAATTAACTCTTATTAGAATAGTTGAAAATTCTTTAGAGACACTGTATATCGTGTTTTTGAAGAGTTTTCTATTTAAATAATAAACGTAAAAAATTATCTGATAAGAATAATCTATAAAATTATTATTTATGATAACCAAATAATGACAGCTACGTTCTAAGAACAATACTAAATGCAAAATTATGAATTATTTAAGAGGTTTTTTAATACTTATATCCGCTACATTATTGGTTTATTGCTCACCAACTCAAAAAACACCTGATAATCAAACACCAGAAGGAACTGTAGCACAGGTTCTTGAAAATACTGAAAAAGTTGAGCAAGAAAAGAAAGAAATTTGGAAAGTAGAGACGTTTAAAAAAGAGTCTGATGGGGAGATGAAAGATGTATCTGCAGTTGTTGGGTCTATACAAGGTAAGATGATGACAGAGAGTGATACAATAAATATCTTCTCTATTATGCAGATTTTGAAAGAAGAAGAAGGGTTGATGTTACAATCAGCATTTTCTCGACTTACTGGTCATTCAGTTCCTTTACCAGATAATCCTTCAGCAATTGTTAAAATTCAAAAAGAAGATGGAACTGTAAAAGAACTAGAGCAGACTTTCGCAGAGAGTATGTTGAATGATACAAAAGGCTTATTAATCAATGAAATGTTAAGTGAGAAAGCTCCTTTGAAATTAGAAGTAAATGTTGAGTCAGAATCTACTACTTATACTTTTATGATTGATCCAACAGGATTACAAGAGGTAGTTGATCAATTGAAGTAATAAAAGAGATGATATTTTTATAAATATTGGTCTATTTTCTATAAAAAAGCCATTGCTACATTTAGTAACAATGGCTTTTTTTCTTTTAAGTTTGATATATTCAAACTTGAAAAGTTTAGTATAACTTCCGTCAATAAACTTTTTTTCTAAAATATTGTTTTTAACACAATGAAAGGCTTTTTATTTACCCCATATATACCCGAATCTGACGAAAAAGCGGGTTTTGAGAATTTTAAGAAAGTATTCTTCGAAATTCTTAATTATACTGCTGGAGATGTGACTGATGCACTAGATCTACTCACACAGGTAGATAACCGCTATGGTCTTAGCAATGCTGCTTATGGAGTTGGAGACTTCATTCAAGATTTGAAAGAACAAGGTTATTTATCAGATAAAACTGGAAAAGGTGAATTTGAGATAACTGCTAAGTCAGAACAAACAATACGCAAAAGTGCTTTGGAAGAAATATTTGGTAAACTCCAAAAAGGAAACAAAGGAAATCACCGAACAAACCAAACAGGTATTGGTGATGAAAAAACTTCAGAGTTTCGCCCTTTTGAATATGGAGACTTATCTGACCAAATAGATTTTAATCGATCCATTCGAAATGCTCAAATTAATCATGGTATTGATTCTTTTCAACTTACTCATGATGATTTAGAAATAGAGGAAAAATCTCATAAATCAGGAATAGCGACTGTTGTAATGATTGATATTTCTCATTCTATGATTCTTTATGGTGAAGATCGAATTACTCCTGCCAAAAAAGTAGCAATGGCACTTAGTGAACTTATTTCTACCAAATATCCAGGGGACACAGTTGATTATGTAGTATTTGGAAATGATGCTTGGCCAATTACCAAGAAGGAATTGCCTTATTTGAAGGTTGGTCCTTATCATACAAATACTTATGCTGGATTAGAGTTAGCTCTTAATATTCTAAAAAAGAAAAAAACGCCTAATAAGCAGGTAGTGATGATTACTGATGGAAAACCTACATGCTTAAAGATTGGCTCAAAGTATTATAAAAATAGCTTTGGTTTGGATCGTAAAGTGATCAATAAAACCATGCAGATGGCAGCACAATTTAGAAAGTTAGGAATTCCTATCACTACTTTTATGATTGCCAGTGATCCTTATTTACAACAGTTTGTAAGAGAATTTACAGAAACCAATAATGGTAGAGCTTATTATAGTTCTCTTGATAATCTTGGGGAGTATGTATTTGAAGACTTTATTAAAAACAGAAAGAAAACACTTCGATAATGAATAAACCTGCAATAACAACTTTAGCAGAACTAAAAAAATCTGGTTATACATCACGTACAGTAAAAGAAGAATTACGTGAAAACTTGATTAAAATCCTTAAGTCTAAAGACAAAACCTTTTTTGATGGTATTGAAGGTTATGAAGATTCAGTAATACCTCAATTACAAAGTGCAATATTATCAAAACACAATGTATTATTCTTAGGGTTAAGAGGGCAAGCCAAAACAAAAATGGCACGTCTAATGGCTAATTTATTGGATGACTGGATGCCTATTGTCGCAAATTCAGAATTGCAAGATGATCCCTTAGCTCCTGTATCTAATTATGCTAAATCTCTTATTGAAGAAAAAGGAGATGAAACACCTATTGACTGGATACATAAAAGTGAGCGATATAGTGAAAAATTGGCAACTCCAGATGTGTCTGTAGCAGATTTAGTAGGGGATATTGACCCAATCAAAGCAGCTAACTTAAAGTTGAGTTTTGGGGATGAGCGTGTGATTCATTTTGGAATGATTCCAAGAGCAAATCGTGGAATATTTGTGATCAATGAATTGCCTGATTTGCAAGCTAGAATTCAAGTATCCTTATTCAATATGTTACAAGAAAAGGATATTCAGATTAGAGGGTTTAAGTTACGATTTGATTTAGATGTTCAGTTTGTTTTTACAGCAAACCCAGAAGATTATACAAATAGAGGAAGTATTATCACTCCTTTAAAAGATCGTATTGAAAGCCAAATTTTAACTCATTATCCAAAAACGATTGAGCTTTCTAAGAAAATTACGGTTCAGGAAGCCCAATTATCTACAGAACAGAGAGAGTTATTAGATGTTCATCCTTTGGTTCATGATTTACTTGAACAAACAGCTTTTGAAGCACGTGAAAGTGATTATGTTGATCAAAAAAGTGGGGTATCTGCTCGTTTGACAATTGCAGCTTATGAATTAATGCATAGTTCAGCAGAAAGAAGAACATTGCTCAATGGTGAAACTCATACAATTTCACGTATTTCTGATATTTTTGCAGCTGTTCCTGCGGTTACAGGGAAACTAGAATTGGTGTACGAAGGAGAATTAGAAGGAATGTCTAATGTTGCCTATTTCATTATGAATAAGGCATTAAGAACGTTGTTTGGAGATTATTTTCCAGATCCTACAAATACTAAAAAATTAGAAAATAATCCTTATGAACCTATTGTGAAGTGGTTTAATAGTGGTAATCTTCTTGAAATACCAAATGATCTCTCGAATGAAGAGTATGAAAAGAGACTAAAGTCGGTTCCTGGACTTGAAGCAGCAGCTAAACAATATTTAAAGGATGAGAAGGAGGAGTATATTCCATTAATGATGGAATTCTTACTTCATGGATTAGCTGAATATTCACGACTTTCTAAACAAGCTTTGGAGAAGGCAATTAAGTTCTCAGACATTATGAGTGGTTTAGATATTGATTATGACTTTGATGATGAAGATTTGAATCAACAATAAAATTGAAATAATAGAAAATAAAAAGCCATTGTTACATTTTAGTAACAATGGCTTTTTTGTGGAAGAAAGTTGGTTTTATTTAGTGATAAGAACTCTTTTTGCTTCCTCTTGATTATTGATGCGTACAAAGTACAATCCAGAAGGATAAGTACTTAGATCGATTTCGTTATTTTCAGACTCAAGTAATAATTGTCCTTGTGTATTATACACAGCCACGATATCTACATTTCCTTCTACTACAAATCTACCAGTACTTGGATTAGGATAAATATTGAAAACTTCTGGTACTATACTTTCATTAATATTAGATACTAGGTTTACATCAAATGTTAATAAATGTTCAGTTGTTAAGCCTGCTTCATCAGTTGCTGAAAGTGTTACTACCTCAACTCCAGTCCAATCTTTCACTACCGAGATTGAAGCAATACCATTATCAATATTGAATTGGATATTTGAGTTGCCAGTTACTGAGTATACTAGATCTTCATCATTTGTTTCAGCATCTTCAAATACATTATTCAAGTTTACTGTGAATGCGTCAAAGTTTTGATCTAAGCTATAATCTGATAGCTTGTTGTTAACATAAGGAGCTTCATTCACAAGTGTAATGTCAATATAGTCAATGTTCACATTTCCTATGGTAAATTCTAAACGGAAGATATGCTTTCCTTCTGTTAAGAAAACACCAGAAACGGGAACATCTGTATAATCTCCCCAACCAGCTGTAAAAACAGATGTTACTGCAGGAAGTACTTCTTGACCACTCAATAAGATTCGCATTTCTCCATTTGGAACCCCTTGGAATTGTACCTGAGCTGTTTTAAATATAAAGTCATAAATTCCTGTTTTTTCAACAGTCACTGTATATTCCAACCATTCACCAGTTTGAGTATGACCAACACCAAATCTACCTTGCGAAATTTCACCTACGTCTACAGGATGATTAACACGGTAAGGGTTTTTACTTGGATCCTCTTCATATTGGCTAAAAATTTCTTCATATGCTTCACCTTCTTCACCATTATCATAATCTTCTGCTTCGATTCTTCCCGGAATGAAATGTGGTCCATTATAAGCTGTTTGGTTTCCACTTCCATTTACTGTAAATACCACAGTATTTGAGACTTTTAAACCCTCTTCATCTTCTGCTTCAAAAGCAATCGTTTCACTTCCTGTCCAGTCTTGTGTAGAAGAGATTGTAGCAACTCCATTTATGATATCCACTTGGATATTTGAGTTTCCAAATACTGTATAGATTAGATCTCCATCACTAGTTTCAATATCTTGGAATACTGAAGTCAAATTGATTTGATAAGGAGCGAAATTTTCTTGTAAATTTTGATTTTCAATTTTATTCTCAACATAAGGAGTAGTATTACCATTAGAATTTTGTCTAATGAAAATATTTCCTTCATGTGGATAAACATTTATGTATAATTTTCCCGATTTCTGCGTAACCTCTAGTTTTTGTGAACTTTGAATAGCATCCCATGTTCCAGATAAACCATCTAAATTAACCACCAAAGTAATTGGTGTTTTGATTACTAATTCATCTAATCTATCACCTACATTGATATTATATTGTGAATTGATAGAAGTCCAAGAAACCTGAATTTCATCTGTTGCATCATTATAGTTAATACTTGGTCTGTATTTTAATTTTTGAAGTTGGTATGTAAAGATTTCAGAAGCTGTACCTACCCATAACTGACCTGCATCTACTTTCTGTTTTAGGTAATCCATGTGTCCTCTGTAAGCTTCTACACTTACATGCCCCCAACCAGAAGTTCCTACATTGTGAAACTCTCTATTTCCGTACAAGTTATTTGCAATGATATTGTCAATTTCATTGTTTAATTCTGTCAATTGACCTTGATTGCTTAAATTTGCATCATCATCATTAAATACCTCTACACTATTTCTAAAGAAACCATTGCTATTGGGGAAGAAATTAGGTAAATCACTATTTTCATAACCATTTCGGTGGTAGCCTTGCCATTGGTCTGCACTAGCAGGAGAACTCCAACCAGTACGAGATCCCAAATAACCCAATTCTTCTAAGCGTTCATTTGTTTTGTTAGAGAATACATCATAAGGATATACATAATACCTAGGAGTAAATCCTGTTCCATTAATAATAGAATTATGTGCATAATCTAACTCCAAATCAAAATCAGAGTTATAAGGAGCTTCACCCCATCCACTTTCTCCTTCACCAAATTTACAAGGTTCCCAGCCTCTCTCAGCTGCACAAGCATGAGAATAAGAGTGGTTAGCAATTTCATGACCATGTTGCTCCATCATCACATTCTTGGCATAAGAATATAAGTTCGCATATCCATTTGGTTGAATACCTCTTGTTTCACAAAGCTCAGTATAAGCACCAAAAACAAACTTTATTCCTCTGTTGTAAGCAATGGTATCAGCATATCGCCAAATTCCATCTGCAATTGCTAAACCATAATCATCATGTACAATTGAGTAGGCACCACTAGCATTATTTTTCCAAGTAGCAATATTTGCTGTAGGGTTTTGTGCTTGTGTAGATAGTGAGCATAGTGCAACTAGTACAAATGCACAAAGTTTATTTGAAATCTGCATAAGTCATGAATATATTTAGAGTGAGATTCTAAATATATGAAAAAAAAGTGATTTTTTTGTAAAATATTAAGAATTGGCTTGCTGCTATAAGAATGGTTTTACTGGAAATTATTAGAAGGGTGAGAAAAAATAAAAGCCATTACAATAGTTGCAATGGCTTAGTTTAGTTCTTATTCAAAGATGATTAGATACCATCTAGGTATTCAACTAATAAAGCGACTCCTTCTTCATCTAACATTGTTGTTCCAATGAATGGCATTTGTCCATTAACTACATTATTTCTGATTTCATTTTGATCGTCTTGAATTCCTGTTTGGTCAAATGGAGTGTCATATCTAAAATCAAATCCTTCTTGAGCAGGTGTATCCCATCCTTTAGGATTATGGCAATGAGCACAATTCATGGCTAGATATGCTCGTCCTCTTTCTGCCAAAGAAGCATTCTTATCTTTATAATTTACCATTTGATGTACTTGATCTACCGGAAAATTATCCAAAATACCCATTGATTGCATATGAGTGATTTGATTCACTTCTATTCCATTTCTAACTACCTCTCGGTTAAGGTTGGTAGCAGTAGGACCTAGAGGTGACATGGTGGAATTTGACTGGTGACATGCCATACACTCATTTTGTGTAGGAACATGATAGAGAGTAGATAATGTTTTGCCATTGGCATCAATCCATGAAAATTGGGTATTCAATCCATTTAATTCTAAGGTTGCATCTGTCTGTGATTCATTCCATTGATAAGTTGCTACATTCCATATCCCACTTTTTTTAATTAACAACCTTGTTTCGATGATTTGTTTTCCAAGACTTGTATCTCTTTCATCTTTGAAATAGAAAAAGGTTTTTGTAAGAATTGTACCATCTGAGAATTTCTCCTCCAAATTCATTATCATCATTTTGACAAGCTGATATAATCAATAAGATGAATCCAAAAATATAAATGGTTTTCTTTGTCATACTATTACTATCGTGTTTTTACATAATTTGTTGTTGTTTTTTGCTGAAATTTAGGTATTTATATTTCCATGCAAAAGTCATTTTTTATGCTTATTTTAAAGGAATATTAGTTTTTAGCATCATGAAAAAGCAAATCATTAGTTTACTTATTTTATTGAGTGCTCAATTATTATGGGCACAAAGTATTTCAGAGTTTATTGTCATTGATCAGATTGGTTATCGACCACAAAGTGAAAAGATTGCGGTCATTCGAAATCCACAGACTGGGGCAGATCAAGCCAAATCTTTTTCTCCTAGTACAATTTATATGGTGGTAAATGCAGAAACCAATGAACGTTTGTTTCGCAAAGAAATCACAGTGTGGAATAATGGACAAGAAGATGCTTCTTCTGGAGACAAAGCATGGCATTATGATTTTTCTGAACTTCAGAATGAAGGTAAATATTATATTTTAGATACAGTTAATAATGTTCGCTCTTATGAATTTGAAGTAAGACAGGATATTTATCAAGAACTGTTGAAAACTGCTGTAAGAACATTTTTTTATCAGCGTTCGAGTTTTGCCAAAGAACCTCAATATGCAGGGAATTGGTCAGATGATGCTAGTCATGTAGGAGTTTTGCAAGATAAAAATTGTAGAAAATATGATGCTCCTAATGATCCGACAACAGAATTAGATTTGCATGGTGGTTGGTATGATGCTGGAGATTTGAACAAATATACTACTTGGACATCCAATTATGTGATTGAACTGATTAAGGCTTATGAACAAGCTCCAGGTGCTTGGTGTGATGATTATAACCTACCAGAATCTGGTAATGGAATTCCAGATGTTATTGATGAAATGAATTGGGGATTAGAACATTTACAGAGACTTCAATTAGGCAATGGTTCTGTGATTTCTGTGGTAAGTTCTGCCAATGGTTCTCCTCCTTCTACAGCAACTGCACAAAGTTTATATGGAGATGTAAACACAACATCTACTTTGGCAGCAGGTGGAGCATATGCAAAGGCTTCTTTATTGTACCAAAGCTTAGGAAATCCTGCAAAAGCTGAAGAATTAAGGTTACAAGCAGAAAAAGCTTGGTCATGGGCTGATGCAAATCCTCAAGTGATTTGGAAAAACAATGATGAGGCTTATAATTCCAAAGGAATTGCAAGTGGACAGCAAGAAGTAGCAAATGAATATGGAAGGTTGCCTTATAAACTTCAATTAGCTCTTTATTTATATGAACTGACTCAAGATGAGGCATACAAAACGTATTTTGAAAGTAATTATACTCAATTGCATTTATTAGAATGGAATTATGCATATCCTTTTGAAGATAGAGAACAAGATATTGCGTTGCATTATACAACATTACCAACAGCAGATGAGCAGGTAAAACAAAAAATTTTAACTGCCTATCGAAATTCAATGAAAAACTCTCCAATCAATTTTCCTGCTTACCAAGCAGTTCAAGATCCTTATTTAGGTTATGCTAAGGATTATACATGGGGAATCAATCGAGCAAAATGTGCAAAGGGATTAATGCTGACAAATCTTGTTTTGTACGGTATAGATGAGAGTATGAATGAGGATGCAGAAAGGTATGCAGAACATTATCTTCATAATTTACATGGAGTGAATCCATTATCTAAAATGTATTTATCAAATGTAAATAGCTTGGGAGCGGATAACTCTGTGACACAATTTTATCACAATTGGTTTTATGAAGGAAGTGCTGATTTTGATGAAGTAGAGGTGTCAACTTATGGTCCTGCCCCAGGATTTTTAGTAGGTGGTCCTACTACACAATATGCATTAGATGCTTGTTGCCCAGATGGATGTGGAAGTCCTGCTAATAATGCAAAATGTACGGCTGTAGATATGTCTGATGTTTTGAACCAACCCGATCAAAAGTCTTACAAGGATGTAAATCATTCTTGGCCAATCAACTCATGGGTAATTACAGAAAATAGTTGTGGATACCAAGTAGCTTATATTCGATTACTATCATGGTATGCTCAGAGAAAATATGATTGTACAGGAACATTGAATGGTTCGCAACAGGATTGTTCTAATATTTTGACCAATGTCAACAAACAAACAATCACAACAGACTTTAAAGTTTATCCAAATCCAGCTAAGGGAATCTTAAATGTACAAGGAGCTAATGGTATTTGGAAGATCTACAATATTTTAGGAGAGTTCGTAAAACAAGGAGAGGAGAAAAGTATTGATATTTCGAATTTAACAAAAGGTACTTACTTGATTTATGATGAAGAAATGAAACCGATAAGGTTTGTAGTAGAATAATTTATATTAGATGGTTTATGAGAAAAACAATATTAGCTATTTTCCTACTAGTGATGAGTAGTGTGATTTATGGTGTAAATAAGAAAAGTTTGGAATACACTGGAGCTAGCTGGGATTAACTTCAAACTTGTACAGCACTCTTGTCTCTCAATGAGGGTGATTATTGGGATAAAAGATATATAGCTATAATATTTGATGATTATTGTGAGGTCAAATATTCAAATAAATATCTTCACTTGAATTTTGTGAAACATACTTGTAAAGACAAGAGTTTATTGTATTCAAATGACTCTTTACAAGTACAATTTTTTGTTCAAGAAAAAGATAAAAAAGGAGATACTTGGTATAAAGGATATATTAAGTTGAAGAATAATGGCAAAGATATAGATAGTTTATCTTTTATGGGGATATACAAAAGAAACTACCTAAATGTTATTAAAGAGAGCTTATGAAAAAGAAATTTAAAATGCCGGATGATTTTAAGACCTATCGAAAAGGGGATGAGTTTTATATTCATGTGAAGGCAAGAAACCCAATCTGGATAGGTTTTGGAATCATCATTTTTCTAGGAGGCTTAGCACTAGGTTGGGTATTTCCTTTGTTGGCTTTATCTTCTCTATTAGGAGTATTGATCATTTTCTTACAATTAAGAAAGAAGATTGTTGTGCACTTAAATAGTGAAGGATTTGAGATAGGAAAAATCAAGGCAGAATTTGAAAATATTAATCCTCTTAGAGTTACTTCTGGCTCTCGAACAATTTCAACAAAAGGTGCTAGTGGATCTTATCGAATTACAAAGATTGTTTTTGCAAAGAGAGGGTAAGGTAAGTTTTGGTGAAGAGCTTATTGAGGATTATCAAAAAGCATTGGTACATGTTATCAATCAATTCAAGGAGAATAATATTAATTTTATTTTAGAGCATTTTAAAGAAAAAGCCTAGACCTTAAAAATTCCCATTTTGTACAATTCATAGACAATATCAGCTTCATGATAAGCATCATCAGCGCCTCTATGAATCTCTGTATAATTATTATTTGGGAAGAAATGATCATAAGCCTCTTCTACTTTGGGCCATTTCCAAGTTTTAAACTTAGGGTTGTATTTGATTTTGCATACACCTGCCGATAATTGCATTGGACAATCAAGTTTTCTTGGGAAACGAAAACCTCGATGTTCTAAAAAACCAAAGTCAAAATTTTTATTGAAAGCTGTAGCTCCCAAAGGATAAGCATCAACAATTGATTGGATTCTTTGCTGATGCTTTTGCAAGCTTTTACTGTATCGAATCTCATCTACTGTGATATATCCACTACTTACTATCCAACTATTCTGCACACTTTCCAAGGTCATCCCTTTTTCATGGCACAATTCATCAAATAGTATTTTCTTTTCTCCATTTGTCAAGTCAAGTTCCACAATGCCTATTTCAGCAATGTGTCCTTTTTGTGGAGAAAGGTCTGTAGTCTCTATGTCAATAATGAGTATTTTCATTTATTTTTAAAATAAATCACCTTGTATTCCTTGGCTTGGAGGAGCAATTCCCAAATGTTTATAAGCAAGTGGAGTCACTTCTCGTCCTCTTGCTGTTCGCTGAATTAATCCTTCTTGGATAAGGTAAGGTTCATATACTTCCTCAATGGTTTCTGCATCTTCACCACAAGCAGTAGCAATGGTTTTAATTCCTACAGGTCTTCCACTAAACTTTTCGATAATGGTTCTCAAAATACGATTATCCATTTCATCTAAGCCTAATGAATCTACTTCCAAAGCATCTAAGGCAATTTGAGCAATTTCCATTGTGATTGTTCCATCACCTTTTATTTGAGCAAAATCTCGTGTTCTTCTTAGTAAATTATTGGCAATACGAGGAGTCCCTCTACTTCTTCGAGAAATCTCAAAAGAAGCATCTTCTTCAATTGGTGTTTCTAAAATATCAGAAGCCCTACGAATGATTTTAGCCAATAAGGTAGAATCATAATATTGCAAACGAGCATTGATTCCAAAACGAGCACGAAGAGGAGCGGTTAATAATCCTGAACGAGTAGTAGCACCAATTAAGGTAAAAGGATTTAATCCAATCTGCACACTACGAGCACTTGGACCAGAATCAAGCATAATGTCAATTTTGTAGTCTTCCATAGCAGAATATAAATATTCTTCCACTACAGGGTTCAATCGATGAATTTCATCAATAAAAAGTACATCATTTTCCTCCAATCCAGTTAATAAACCAGCCAAATCACTTGGTTTGTCCAATACAGGACCAGAAGTGATTTTGAGTGAACTTTCTAGCTCATTAGCAATGATATTTGAAAGTGTTGTTTTCCCTAATCCTGGAGGTCCATGCAGTAATACATGATCCAAAGGTTCATTTCTTTGTTGAGCAGCTCCTACAAATACTCGTAAGTTTTCTACAATTTTATCTTGTCCAGAAAAGTCTTCAAAGCTTAAGGGTCTTAGTGCTTTGTCAAAATCTTTTTCTTCTGAACTAAAGTTTTCATCACTCCCTGTCAAATAATCCTCACGCATTTTGCTATTCTATTTAGTACTACTGGTACTATTGCAAGATATTTAATTTTTTTGAATAGGTTGCACAAACAAAGCCATCATATTTTGGTAAATTTGTAGTATGGATTGGAAGGAAACATTTAATAAAGGACGCATATACCCTTTAGTTTTGATACTATTGATGTATGGTTGTCACTTATGGCGAAATAATGCCAAGAAAGAACAAATACTCATTAAAGAGGAACAGAATCAGAAAAATCAAAATGGATTCATTGCGTTCAATGGAGAAACAATGGGTACGTATTATGATATTCGTTACTATAGTCAAGACTCTGTTAATTATCAAAAAGCAATTGATTCTGTACTGATTGATTTTAATCAAAGTCTTTCAACCTATATCGACTCTTCCGAAATTTCTTTGTTTAATACCAATGATACAACATTTGTTAAAAGCCCATATTTTGAAGCAGTATTAGCAAGAAGTAGAGAAATCTTTAAAGCTACAGATGGAGCTTTTGATCCGACCATCATGCCTTTGGTCAATGCTTGGGGTTTTGGTTTTCATGAAAGAACCGATGATTTGCCAAGTCAAGAAAAAATAGATTCCTTAAAAGCATTAGTGAACTTAGATTATGTCATACAACAAGATTCTTTGTTTTCTAAAACTAAAAAAGGAATCATGTTAGACTTTAGTGCAGTAGCAAAAGGTTATGGTGTAGATGTACTTACACAGTTTTTGGAGTCTAAGGGGATTACAAGTTACAAAGTAGAAATTGGTGGAGAAACTGTTTGTAATGGAACAAAACCTTCTGGAGCTTCTTGGATTATTGGAATTGAAGACCCTCAATCTTGGACTTTGGGTAATAATATTTATGTGAAAATTAAGCTTGATAACAAGGCAATTGCAAGTTCTGGTAACTATCGTAATTTTTATGAAAAGGACGGAAAACGCTATGCACATACCATCAGTCCTCAGACTGGGAAACCAGTAGAACATGAACTGTTAAGTGTGAGTGTTTTTGCAGATGATTGTATGACTGCTGATGCTTATGCTACTGCTTTTATGGTATTAGGAAAAGAGAAAGCAAAAAAAATCTTGGAGAAAGAGAACAATATTCACGCTTATTTCATTTACAATGAGAATAATGAAATAAAATCAGAATATACAGACGGAGTTGTACAATATTTAGTGGAAAATGGCAAATAAAAAAGAATGGTTTAGCACTTGGTTCGATTCAAAATACTATCATATTCTTTATAAAAATAGAGATTATCAAGAAGCAGAATTTTTTATCTCAAATCTTATTGAAAAATTAGGAATAGAGAATAAACATCGAGTTTTAGATTTGGCTTGTGGGAAAGGAAGACATGCTATTTATCTAAATAAACAAGGTTTGCAAGTTGTAGGTGTTGATTTGTCTCCAGAAAGCATTGCTTATGCCAATCAATATGCAAATGAGCAATTGGCATTCTATGAGCATGATATGAGAGAGGTTTTACAACAAGGGGCTTTTGATTTTGTACTAAACCTCTTTACTAGTTTTGGTTATTTTGAGGATGAACGAGAGAATGAGAAAACTATTCAGTCAATTTATGAAATTGTCGAAGAAGGAGGTACATTTGTAATAGATTTTATGAATGCTCAAAAAGTCATCAAAAACTTGGTGTTAGAAGAGACAAAAACGATTGATGGAGTTACTTTTGAATTGAAGAGAAGTGTACAAAATAGTTTTATTGTAAAAGACATTGCTTTTGAAGTAGAAGAAGAACGATACGAATTTCAGGAGCGAGTGAAAGCAATCACAGAAGAAATGTTTTTACAATATTTTCAAAAAGCAGGTTTTAAGGTAGAAGCTACTTATGGAGATTACGCCTTGAATTCTTTTGACGTCAATTCATCAGATCGTCTGATTTATGTTTTAAAGAAATAAAAGATTGAAGGAATACATTATATTATTATTTGCTGGAGTTTTGGGAGGAGGATTAGCATTTTCTTTCCTTTCCAAAATCAGTGAATCTTACCGCAATATTATTTTGACTTTTAGTGGTGCATACCTTTTTAGCATTACTGTTATTCATTTATTACCTGATGCCTTTTCTATGGCAAATAAGGAAATTACTTCTGCACAAATAGGAATATTTCTTTTGGTTGGTTTCTTTTTACAAAAGGTATTAGAATACTTTTCACAGGGAGTAGAACATGGACATTTGCATATAGATAAATCTTCTTCTTTTTCGGCAATAGGAATTATCATTGCATTGAGCATTCATGCATTATTAGAAGGTTCTGTGCTTACACAACATGATCATATTCATCATCATGGACATCATCACCATCATGTAGAACATAATGCTTCTTTATTGTGGGGAATTGTATTTCATAAAGCACCTGCTGCTTTTGTCCTGACAACTATCTTATTGAGTCAACTCAAAAGCAAAAAGAAAGTATTATTGTACTTATCATTGTTTGTATTAGCTTCTCCAATCGGATTATTAATCGGTAATTATGTTCAAGAAAATCAATTAATCTCTTCAGGAGGTTTTATTATTTTATTTGCAATTGTTGCAGGTAACTTCTTACATATTTCCACTACTATTTTTTATGAATCAAACCCAAATCACCATTTCAATTTGAAAAAAGTATCAGCTATTGTTATTGGTGTTGTAGGGGCAATTCTGACACAATATTTAAGCTAATGACAAATCGAAAAGAAGAGCTATTTCAATTACTTAGAGAGGAGACAAGTAAGGAGAAACTTCAGAACTGGCTTTATCAATGTCCAGAAGAAGAATTAATTCCTTTTTTTGGAGAAGAGAATTACGTGATTTTGATCGCAGAAAATTATTTTGACTTCTCATGCAAATACCTCCAAAAGTACTTGATAAACAAGCTACTTCCTGAATTTCAGTCAGAATTTGAGGCATAATTATCCATTATTTTAGTTAAAATGACGAAAATTAAGGTATTTCGATTCTGATTTTTGATGATGTTCTATAAAATCAGTATTTTTACGCCTTACCTTAATAATAAATGCAAAGATGTCACTTGCAAAGAAATCCAATATAAAAAAAATAACTACTCATCAGTTACAAGCAATGAAAGAACGTGGAGAGAAAATCTCTATGCTTACAGCTTATGACTATACAATGGCTCGTATCTTGGATATGGCTGGAGTTGATGTCTTATTGGTGGGAGACTCTGCATCCAATGTAATGGCGGGACATGAAACAACTTTACCCATTACATTAGACCAGATGATTTATCATGCAAGTTCTGTAGTAAGAGCAATTGACAGAGCTTTTGTGGTGGTAGATTTACCTTTTGGTTCATACCAAGGAAATTCTTCAGAAGCTTTGCGTTCTGCCATTCGTATCATGAAAGAGTCTGGTGCTCATTCTATTAAGATTGAAGGAGGAAGTGAAATTGAGGAATCGGTAAAGCGTATTTTATCTGCTGGTATTCCAGTAATGGGGCATTTGGGACTTACTCCACAATCTATTTATCAATTTGGAACTTATGCTGTGAGAGCAACTGATGAAGAAGAAGCTCAAAAATTGATAGAAGATGCTAAAATTTTAGAACAAGCAGGTTGTTTTGCTGTTGTATTGGAAAAGGTACCTGCCGAATTGGCAACAAAAGTAGCAGAATCTTTGAAAATTCCAGTGATTGGAATTGGAGCAGGAAATGGAGTAGATGGACAAGTTTTGGTTTCACATGATATGTTGGGAATCAATAAAGAGTTTAAACCTCGCTTCCTAAGAAGATATGCAGATTTGCACACAACAATGATAGATGCAGTTTCAGGTTATATTCAAGATGTGAAAGCAGTTGACTTTCCAAATGAATCAGAATCATATTAAGAGAGATGGAACAGAAGATAGAAGGAATGCCTTTTCAGGTAGTATATGAGGATAATCACTTGATTGTAGTCAATAAAGAAAGTGGTGTACTAGTACAAGGAGATAAGACTGGAGATACTACACTTTCTGATTATGTAAAGGCATATATCAACGAAAAATATAACAAACCAGGGAATGTGTACTTAGGTACAATTCACCGTTTGGATCGTCCTGTAAGTGGTTTGGTAATGTTTGCCAAAACATCCAAAGCTTTGGAACGCATGAACAAAATGATGCGTGAAAAGAAGATTTATAAGACCTATTGGGCAATTGTAAAAAGGAAGCCAAGACCAGAACAAGGACGTTTAAATCATTGGTTAGTAAAAGATTCTGCAAAGAATATTACAAAGGCTTATGATAAGGAAAAGGAAGGTTCTTTAAAGGCTACATTAACTTATAAGGCATTAGGAAAACTAAATGATCATTGGTTGTTGGAGGTTTCTCCAATTACAGGAAGACCACATCAAATTCGTGTTCAATTGGCTTCTATGGGTTGTCCAATTAGGGGAGATGTAAAGTATGGTTTTGTGAAGTTTAATCCAGGAAAGCGTGATATTAACTTACATGCAAGAAGATTACACTTTAACCATCCTGTTACCAAAGAATCAATTACGTTAATTGCTGGTTTACCAAATCAAGATTTCTGGGAACAGTATCTTACATTAGATAAGAAAAGTGATAGAGAGTTGAGAGGTTTATTAGATAATCAAAATATGTTATAAAGATGAATCGTTTGAAAGAAAAGTGGGGAATAACAAGTAATCTACAATTCGCATTGATTTTGATTACTTTTGCCGTTACAGGTTCAACAGCTGCCTTTATGAGAAGACATTTAATGGAATGGCTAGGATTATCAATTGAGAATATTGGTCCTTGGGTTTATTATCCACTAAGTTTCTTGTTAGTATTTGTATTTTATCAAATCACATTGTTGATTAATGGAACTCTATTAGGACAATTCAAGTTTTTTTGTGCATTTGAAAAGAAGATGCTTAGCAGATTTGGCCTGAAATTGGGAGAAGAACCAAAACAATAACTAGAAAGCTGTTTGTAAATTTATGAACAGCTTTTTTAATGTACACCTGTTATTTTAAGAATGCCTTATGATGAAAAAAATCCTTCTACTCATTTCTTTTTTTGTATTTGTATACAATGCTTGTGCTCAAGATAAAGTATTGTTTAAGGAAAATTTTAAAGACAATCAAAAAAAATGGTTGGTTACAAATACCTCAAACGTAAAAGCGAAAGTCATTAATGGTAAGTATATTGTTCAGCAAGTTTCTACAACAGGAGCTTCACTTTTTTTGAATGCCAATGCCAACTTTAATAGTCACAAAAACTTCGAAATAACTACTACACTCAAACAGCTTTCTGGTGATCAACGCTATGGTTATGGTTTTGTGTGGGGAGCCAAAGATGGAAATAACTTTTTTGCCTTCACCATTAGTTCTGATGGTAAGTGTAATATTTATCAAGTGGAAGATGGGGAGTTTATTCAAATTCGTCCTTGGGTACGTCTAGGGAATGAGATTATCAAACCGATGGGGCAACTGAATACTCTTAAAATCAAAAAGAAAGAAAAGCGTATTTTATTCTATGTCAATGGAGAGCATATTCATACAGCAGATTTTCAACCGTTTTTAGGAAAACAAATGGGGTACATTGTGAATGCTAATATGAAATTATCAATTCAGAATGTAAAGGTCAAACGAAAGATGAGCCAAGCTGAAAAAGATGCTAAACCTGTAGTGGTTTGGTTTAACCCTAAACATGAGTTAAGTACAATTTATACCAAACATCTACATGTAGAAGCCAATATTAAATCACTTTATCCAATAGTTGGTGTGCGTTTAATGGTAAATGACGAAGTATATGGGAATGCAATAGAAGGAGGAGGGCTTCAAGAGGTCTTGGCAGAAGATATTACTTTGGAATTAGGAATCAATGAACTGCAATTATTTGTAGAGGATGAACAAGGGAATTTAACCATTTCAAAGCGAATTATTAAGGTAGATACCAAAACAGGAACATTGGATAGAAAAGACTATGCTCTTTTATTTGCGACAAATGAATATGCTCATTGGACAGACCTTACTAATCCTGTATTTGATGCCAAAGCAATAGCCAAAGAACTAACAGAACGCTATGGCTTTGAGGTAGAAATTGTGGAAAATGCACCCAAAAGAGATATGATGGCAAAGTTGAAAGAATATGCTAAGAAATCATATAATCCACATGATCAGTTATTTGTGTTTTTTGCAGGGCATGGGCAATATGATGAAGATTTTGGAGAGGGATATGTAGTTTGTTCAAACTCTTTGGTTGATGATGATGGAAATACAAGCTATATACCTCATTCTATTCTTAGAACAATCATTAACAATATACCTTGTGAGCATACTTGTCTAATGATGGATGTTTGTTTTGGAGGAACATTTGATCAAAACTTATCTAAGCATAGGGGAGGAGGGAATAATATTTCTCAAAATACTTCTTCTGAACAATTTATTGCCCGAAAATTGGAATTCAAAACACGAAAATTTATTACTTCTGGAGGAAAAGAATATGTGCCCGATGGTAGAGCAGGAAATCATTCTCCTTTTGCTCGTAGAGTATTGGAAGCACTACGAAATAATGGAGGGAAAGATTATATTCTGACTTTTTCTGAATTAATTGGCTATGTAGAACATGCAACTCCCACTCCTCATCATGGAGAGTTTGGAGAGAATGAGCCAGGAAGTGACTTTTTATTCATAGCAGAGCGATAAAGAATGAGTGTAGAACAATATCAAACAATTGAGAAGATTTCAGAAGGTGTTTATAAAGAGAAAGGAAGTAAGTTTTTTGCTTATGCTTATCCAGTACAGACAGAAGAAGAAATCAGAGAGATTGTAAAAGGGTTGCGAAAAGAGTACTATGATGCAAGACATCACTGTTTCGCTTTTATGTTGGGAGCAGATCAAAAACGCTTTCGTGCCAATGATGATGGAGAACCTTCCAACTCAGCAGGAAACCCAATTTTGGGTCAAATATGCTCTCATAATTTGACCGATATTCTAATTGTAGTTGTACGTTATTTTGGAGGCACAAAATTAGGAGTAGCAGGATTGATAAATGCTTATCGAAGTTCTGCCTTAGATGCAATAGAACAGGCTACCATCATTACCAAAGATGTCACAGAGAGTGTCAAAATTGGCTTTGACTATTTTGCAATGAATGATGTGATGAAAGTTATCAAGGATTATAATCCAGAAGTTCTTCACCAGTCTTTTGATAATACTTGTGAGATGACTCTTTCTTTGAAAATAGGAATGGCAGAAGAGGTGAAAGGAAAGTTAGAGAAGTGGATTTTGGAATAACTAAAAAGCCTTTTGTTTGTAGCAAAAGGCTTTTTAGTTATGTTGAACTATTCTTTGATAAATCTAGTAGAACTTTCTCCTTGTTTTAGAAGATAAACACCTGTAGGTAATTCTGAAATATCAATGGTTTTGCTTTCAGAACTCATGATTAATGTTCCAGTAACAGAATAAATATTAATTATTTCATCACTCAAAGATTGGACAGTGATATAATGTGTAGATGGGTTTGGGTAAATAGAGATTTGAATCTCTTCTTTTCTAATAATAGTAACATCTGAATCAAAAGCATTTTCTCTTACTTCAATTGTACTTGGAATTGTGATTTCTGTAAGTTGATTTCCAATAAAAGCACTATTGTATATGATTTCTACACTATTGGGAATAGTAACTTCAGTAAGTTTGTTGTAAAGAAAAACATTATTTATCGTCTTTAATGCTCCCTCTAATATGATGACTTTAGAAATGTTATTTTTAATAAATGCATATCTATAGATGTTTTCTACACTACTTGGTATTGTAATTTCTGTCAAGTTGTTATATGCAAAAGCACCTAAACTAATTGTTTTTACTTTAGGTGGAATAATAATTTTAGTTAGTTTATTTTTTCTGAAAGCATGTACATCAATAATTGTAATACCACTAGGTAGTATTACATCTGTAAGATTTTTATTTCTAAAAGCATTACTTCCAATACCTGTCACTAATTCTCCATCTAAACTATCAGGAATAATAATATTTGTAGCTGTTCCTGTATACTCCCAAATTCTACCATCTTTAAAGCTAACTTCTTCTAAAGTAATTGTGTGTTGGGCAAACCCCAATGTACTAACTAATATGAACAAGCTTATAAGTGTTTGTTTTTTATTTATCATAAGTTGATAACTCAATGTTTATGATTGGTTACATATATTCGTAATAAATCTTTCTCAATAGTAGTAGAAGTGAAAAATTCATCTTCATGAATTTGTTCTCATAATTCTTGGCATACTGGTTATATGTATTAGCTATGTTTTCGTTTATGTTACTCATCTTGTTTCAAGTGTAAAAAGTTGTTAAAAATAAAAGCTACCTTTTGAGGTAGCTTTGTAATGATTTATTGCCCTGAATTCGCATCTACTTGTGTTGTTGTAGAATCTGCCCCAGTTGTATGATTTGTTGTAGGTTCCAAAGCCTCTTCATCTTTATTTACAATGATAAAAGCTGTGGTGAAGCCTTGTAGTTGTACTGCAGTCAATATATGTATTGCGTCTTCAATATTTGTAGTATTTCCTGTTGTATAACGAAATAAGCCATTTCCAAATGGAATTGTTTCAACTTCTAATGGTTGAAACTCTGACTGTTTGGTTGCATCACTTAAAGCCGCTAACTGAATTTTGTAAGTACACTTTATTTCTGGATGTTCTTTTGCTTGCACAATAATATCATGTATCTCATGATGATGAGTATTGATAAAAGTATGAGCAGTTACTATGTTTTCGTCTTGTTCTGGGTCTTTTTTTATCAATTTAAAAGAAACTTTTCTATGCATTCGATCTTTTAAATCTCCTCCTAATGTATTGGCAAAATATAAATGTGTTTCATAGTGATACTTTTCTTCCGAAACATATATTCTATTTAAGTCTATTTCATTTTTTTTCAAATACTTGATGACTGATTGGAGACGTTTCTCATGAATGCCTTGATTAGTTTCAAATTCTATTTCATCGATATAACCATTTAGCATAATATGAATTTCTTTATGCTTTTTGAGTAATGTAATGTTATAATCTAGTGCCGATTTTGCTGCTCCTTTAATATCAGATTGATTTTTATCAAAAAAGACATCATCTAAACGAACTTGTGTATTGGATTGAGCAAATGAGATGGCTAGTGCACAGAAAGTAAAAAACAATGTGCCTAATGTTTTCATGTCTATTTATATTTGTTTTTGCCCCGTTAAATTACAAAAAAAAGGGTGTTTTTGAAATAAGAACTTTAAATAGCATAAAGAATAATTGCTAATATAGCCAATCCTATCCCTAGTTTTTTATTGTTGTCAAGTTGTTCCTTAAATAGAAAGAAACCCAAAGCCCCTGTGATGATAATGATGCTAATATTGGCAACAGGGTATAGCCAAGCTCCATTATTTTCAAAGTGCTGTAAAGCTTTCAATAAAAAGTAAATGGAAAAGTAGTTGGGGACACCTAAACTAATACCTCCTATAATATTTTTCATTTCAACCTTTTCTTTACTTCGAATAAGTTGTGTAACCAAAATGATAGTACCAACGATAGAGGCAGAAAAGAAGGTCACAAGTGGAAAAACACGAGTCTGTGTTTCTGTTGTCAATAATCCATTAGAATAGTTAATTAGGCTATCTAAGCTTCCTGTAAGAAGGAAGACAATAGGAATGAGCCATAGTGATTTTTGTTTTGTCTCTTTCTTTGGTAAAGAAGACATCACAATAGAGAAAATGGCTAAGCCCAAGCCAATATAATTATACCACTTATAAGATGAAGGAGTTGAAAGGAAAAAGAGACTGAAAAATACAGGAATTACCAAGGATGTTTTACTTGCCAAAGCTCCCATAGCAATGCTGATTTTTTGAGAAACAAGAGCAATTAGGTAAAAAGTACCAATAAATCCCATTCCTAAGAAAATAGCATATTTCCCCCATGTCCACTCCCAAGAAATGGCTTCGATAGAGTTGCTTGATAGAAAAAAGGTGCTCCCTGTAAAAACACAAACCCAATAATTCACAACAATGGCTTGGAATGTATTGAGTTTGTATTGGTCAAATAATTTGAAAATGACTGAAAAACTAGCAGTCAATAAGATAAATACTATAAGAGCTAGCATTTAGCAGATTTTGTTGAGGCTATAAAACAAAGCTCCATCAGAGACTAAACAAGAATTTTCTGTCATCTGAAAAATTTCTTCTTCTCTACTTTGTTGGTAGGCTTTGGTTGTTTTGAAAATAGAAAGAGCATTATCATCAATTCCTTGATTCAAAAGGCTTTGAATAGAATCTTGATTGCGTAAGTCTACTGATACATTTTCATTGGCATTCACTCCAATCAATGTGATTTGTTCCTTTCCACATTCAAAAAGCATCAAGCTCTTTTCTTCTCGATGCTCCAAATATTTAATATTTCCTAAGGCTTTTTCAAGGACAATATCACTGAATAAGTCAATTAACTCATGAGCAGAATTTGTGTCATCTTTCTTGAGTTTTTCCCAATCATCAGCAGTAATTGTATTTGAAACTAAGAACTCAACAAACTCTTTTTCAAGAGCTGTTAATTCCTCATCTGTTAGCCTTCTAAACTTCATATTCTTCTTTTTTGCTTCCTTCGTATAGTTCATATTGATTGAAGTTACAATCCAAAGAACCATTATAAAGTGAAACTTTTTGAGACGTCTTTAAACCAATATGTTTGAATGCTTCATCATTAGAAGATAGGATCCATGCTTCATAACCACTATAGTAGGTTTTTAATGTGTCTCCAATTTCCTCATATAAATCATTCACCTCTTCTTGCTCATCGATTAAACGCTCACCATAAGGAGGATTAATAATGATAAGTCCTTTCTCATCAAAACCTTCTGTTTGTTGAAAAGAAATTTGGTCAACATCTATGCAATGACTAAGATTTGCTCGTTCAATATTCTTTTCAGCAATTTTAATGAATGGCTCGCTTACATCAGCCCCCATAATTTCTACTGGGTTCTTAGTTTCTTTTCTCTTTGCATTTCTACGAACAGCTCTCCACAATTTTCTATCAAAATCTTTCCATTGTGTAAAACCAAACTTATTACGAAGTGTATTAGGAGCAATATTATTAGCAATCATCGCAGCTTCAATAAGAATTGTTCCAGAGCCACACATTGGATCTAAAAATGAAGTTTCTTTATCCCAATCAGCCAATAAAATTAATCCAGCTGCTAGTGCTTCGTTTAAAGGAGCAGTGTTTGCCTCTGTACGATAACCTCTTCTACTAAGAACTTCACCAGAACTATCCAACGATAATGTACATTCTGTTTCTGAAATATGAATATTGTATGTAATGTGAGGGTTTTCAGCATTTACATTAGGTCTTCTTCTAAACTTTGCCTTGAAAAAATCAGCAATGGCATCTTTTGTTTTGTGCCTAATGTATTGTGAGTGAGTGAAGATAGTACTATTTACAACCGCATCAATTGCAAAAGTATCCATCAAGTCCATGTATTTTGTCCAATCAACTTGATTGCGAAGGAAGTCATAAAATTCGTCTTCTGTTTTTGCCTGAAATGTATCAAGTGGAACAAGAATACGCAATGCTGTTCTTAATTCTAAGTTACAAGCATACATAAGTTCTTTGTCTCCTTCAAAGGAAACAGCTCTTTTCAAAGTTTCAATGTTCTTTGCCCCAAGTGCTTGGAGTTCTTTTGCCAATGTTTCTTCTAAACCAGCAAAAGTTTTGGCAATCATTTTAAACGTAACTTCCATTTAAATATTTTAATATAAAGCACAAAGTTAATGACTTTTTTCGTAGTGAGAAAATACAAGTTTTTTAAATTTTTCATATTCTTCCATATTTTCAAAAGAAGCAATAGGAATAATGTATGTAGACGTTTCGCTAACGTATATTAAAAATTGGTCTTTATTCTCTGCAATTCGGTTGATACTTTTCCATTTAAAAGTAGTATCAGTGTATTTTGTTATTATTTTGAAACTGTTTTCTCCAATTTCAATTGTTCTTTTTCCAATAAACCCTTGGTTCTCTTCACGCATCAAACGCTTCTTTACTCCTAACCTAATTCCCGATTTTACCAAAAAAGGTAGAAAGACAAATGCAATAACTACACAAGCAATAGGCATTGTATAATCCATGATGTTTGTTTTTTCAAACTCTTTATCTATGAAACTCAATAAAAAAATAAGAGTAAGAAGGATTGGGAAACCAATACGTTTGTATCGTTGCTCTGGTGCTCCCCACTGATGGTAGATGTTAAATTTGATATAGTCTTTCTCAGAAATTACGAATTCGTGCATCATCTTTTGAATCTGTGGCTAATTGTAAAGCTCTATAATAATGAATATTAAGCGAAATATACTTTTTTAGTTTAAAAAATACAGTCTTTTTTTGACAAAACTCTTAACTTAGAAGAAAGTGAGTATATTTTTAAAAGGATCAATATGGGAAATCTAAAAATTTTTGTAGTAGAAGATGATTTATTGTATGCCACGACTTTGACTTATAAACTATCTCTTAATCCAGATTATGAAATTAGTCATTTTGAAAGAGGGAAGGATTTTTTAGCAAACTTATACAAGAAACCAGATATTGTTACATTAGATTATTCATTACCAGATATTAATGCTAGTGAAATTCTTCGTCAAATAAAGCAAACACATCCAGACTTGCCTGTCATTATTGTTTCTGGACAGGATGATATTGCCATAGCAATAGAACTCTTCAAGGCTGGAGCAGATGATTATATTGTTAAAAACCAAGATACTCATGCATTGCTTTGGCATTCTGTGCAAAATCTACGAGAAAAAGTAGAGCTAAAAGAGGAAATAGAACACCTGAAAGAAGAAATCTCTCAAAAGTATGATTTTAGTCAAGCCATTAAGGGAAATAGTGCAATTATGCAGAAAATATATGGTTTGATGGAGAAAGCTGTAAAAACCAATATTAATGTTTCAATTACTGGAGAAACAGGAACAGGAAAAGAAGTAGTTGCTAAGGCGATACATTACAATTCAAAAAGAAAGAGTAAGCCTTTTATCGCAGTAAATGTAACCGCAATTCCTCAAGAATTGATAGAGAGTGAATTGTTTGGTCATGAGAAAGGTGCCTTTACAGGGGCAAGTTCTCGAAGACTTGGCAAGTTTGAACAAGCTGAAAAAGGAACAATTTTTCTAGATGAAATAGGGGATATGGACATCAATATGCAAGCAAAATTATTGAGGGTTTTGCAAGAGAAAGAGGTTACACGTATTGGTGGAAATGAAAATGTTAAGATTGATGTTCGATTAATCTGTGCCACTCATAAGAATTTGCTGGAAGAAGTTCAGAAAGGGAATTTTAGAGAGGATTTATATTTCCGTTTATTAGGTCTGCCAATTGTTCTGCCTCCTCTAAGAGATAGAGGAAATGATGTATTGTTACTAGCTAAATATTTCTTAGATGCATTTTGCGAGGAAAATGAAATGTCTCGAAAAACTTTATCTAAAGGAGCGAAAGAAAAACTATTGAAATATCCTTTTCCAGGTAATGTTAGAGAACTAAAAGCAGTAATAGAACTAGCTGCTGTGATGGCAAATGAGAAAGAGATACAGGCAACAGATTTTGTGTTGACTGAAGGAAATGATTTTGCAGATTTTCTACAAGAAGAACATACACTCAAAGACTACACTCGACAAATTGTGATGCAGTATCTAGATAAATATGATAACAATGTTCTAGAAGTTGCTAGAAAACTAGACATTGGTAAATCTACAATTTATCGTATGCTGAAAGAAAAAAAACTAAATAGATATGGCTTTATATGACCTAAGTACAATTACAGATATGTCTGGTGGAAATAATGATTTTATGAAAGAATTCATCAGCACATTTCTAGAAAGTACTCCTGCTACACTATCAGAGCTTTTAGAAGCATGGAGTGCCCAAGATTTAGAACAAGTTTATCGATCTGCCCATAAATTAAAATCTTCAATAGATTTAGCAGGTGTTTCATCGCTCTATGATGAAGTTCGATTGGTAGAACTTACTGCTAAAAAAGGAGAGACAGAAGGTTTGGCAGAGAGTATTACAAAAATAGAAGAAGTTTTGAAACAAGTTTTTGAAGAAATAAAACAAGAATTTTCCTAGTACTTTGGATAATTGTAAAAATTATCTAATCTTTGCGTTTCGAAATCGGTACGGTAAATTAAGCAATGGCTGACTATGCAAGTGGATAACTTGTTAAGCTATTAAGGAGTTTGAAAGCCTCTCACGGGATTTGCTTTACACAAACTTCTTGTTTTGTTTAGTGTTATTTGGTTTTCTGTATCGAATAGTACACATAAGAAATAATTATTAATAATTGTGGATACTTTAAGTTATAAAACATTATCAGTAAACAAGGCGACAGCAGAGAAAGGTTGGGTAGTAGTAGATGCTACAGATGTTGTTTTGGGTAGATTAGCGAGTGAAGTAGCTAAAATCATTAGAGGAAAGCATAAACCTACTTTTACTCCTAATTCAGACACAGGTGACAACGTAGTTGTTATCAATGCAGACAAAATTAAATTGACTGGTCAAAAGTGGAGTCAAAAGAAGTATATTTCTCACTCTGGACACCCAGGAGGGCAAAAAATCAGAACTGCTCGTGAGTTAAAAGAAAGATCTGCTTCTTTGGTTATTGAGCATTCTGTAAGAGGAATGTTGCCTAAGAATAGATTAGGAAGACAGTTATTGAAGAACTTGTTTGTATATGATGGAGCTGAGCATCCTCATACTGCACAACAACCTAAAGAAGTAAAATTTTAAAAATTAGACCTTAGATGGCAGAGATCATTAATACAATTGGTAGAAGAAAGACATCTGTTGCTAGAATCTATATGAGTGCTGGTTCTGGAAACATTGTTGTTAATAATAAAGACTTTAAAGAATATTTTCCAACTGACGTTCTTCAAATTATTGTGAACCAACCATTCGCAGTAACTGAGCAAGAAGGAAATTTCGATCTTAAAATTAACGTAAATGGTGGTGGTGTAGCAGGACAAGCTGAAGCTGTTCGTTTGGCTATCTCTAGAGCATTATGTGAAATTGATGCAGAGAACCGTCCTCCACTGAAGGCAGAAGGATTCTTAACGAGAGACCCTCGTATGGTTGAGCGTAAGAAATACGGTAGAAGAAAAGCTCGTAGAAGATTCCAATTCAGTAAACGTTAATTTTTTCAACATTATTTTGATTTATCAAGCATGGCTACAGAAGTAACTTATAAAGAGTTATTAGATACAGGTGTTCACTTTGGACACTTGACTAGTAAATGGAACCCAAAAATGGCTCCGTATATCTTCATGGAGAAAAACGGAATCCATATTATTGATTTAAATAAAACTTTAGCAGGATTAGATAATGCTGCTGAGGCCGTTAAAAATATCGTTCGTTCTGGACGTAAAGTGATGTTTGTTGCTACTAAGAAGCAAGCAAGAGATATCGTTGCTGAGGAAGCTCAAAAGTTGAAAATGCCTTACGTAACTGAAAGATGGTTAGGTGGTATGTTGACTAACTTTGCAACTGTAAGAAAGTCTTTGAAAAAATTATCTTCTATGGAGAAGATGATGAAGGAAGATGCTTACAAGAACTTAGCAAAGCGTGAGCGTTTGATGATGCAACGCGACCGTGATAAAATGCAAAGAGTATTGGGTGGTATTGCTGATTCTAGAACATTACCTGCAGCTTTATTTGTAGTAGATGTTAAAAGAGAGCACATTGCTATTCAAGAAGCAATCAAATTAGGTATTCCTGTTTTCGGAATTGTTGATACAAACTCTAATCCTGATAACGTAGATTACGTAATTCCTGCAAACGATGATGCATACAAGTCTATCGCTTTAATTACTAAAGCATTTGCTTCTGCAATCTCTGAAGGATTACAAGAGCGTAAGAAGGCTAAAGACGAGGAAAAATTACAAAAGGAAGCAGAGGCTAAGATCGCTGTAGATCAAGCTGAAGAAACTGCTGAAGCAAAAAAATAATTAATTAATTTTTGCGATCCTAAAAAGGAAGTTTTGTAAATTGAACACCAATTGAGCATTGGTGTTCAATTTTTTTTATAAAGATAAATTTAAAATATTTTATAAAATGGCTAATATCTCAGCAAAAGAAGTAAATCAGCTTCGTAAAGAGACTGGAGCAGGTATGATGGATTGTAAAAAAGCATTAGTAGAGGCTAATGGCGATTTTGAAGAAGCAATCCTTATTTTGAGAAAAAAAGGACAAAAAGTGTCGGCTAAGAGAGCAAACAATGATACTCTTGAAGGTGCTGTTTTTGTGAAAACTTCTGCTGATGCAAAAGTTGGATACTCAATTGCGTTAAACTGTGAAACTGACTTTGTAGCTAAGAATGAAGAGTTTTCTAAGTTAGGAAATGGTATCATCGATGCTGTTGAAGCAAATGGTTTAACTTCTATCGAAGAAGCAAAAGCTGCTACAATTGGTGATCTTACTGTTGAAGCTATTCTTACAGATATGATTGGTAAAATCGGTGAAAAAATCGAGATTACTGCTGTAGAGAAAGTTGAAGCTGATGCTATCGGAACTTATACTCACTCTAATGGTAAATTAGGTGTATTAGTTGCTTTGACTGGTGCTAGTGGAGATGCTGTATTAGAAATTGGTAAAGATGTAGCAATGCAAGTTGCAGCAATGAGCCCTATTTCTGTAGGTCCAAATGATGTTCCTCAAGAAATTAAAGATAAAGAATTAGCTTTGGGTAGAGAGCAAGCAATTGCTGAAGGAAAGCCAGAGCAAATTGTTGATAAAATCGCTCAAGGTAAATTGAATAAATTCTACAAAGACAACACTTTGTTAGCTCAAGCTTTCGTTAAAGATGGTGGTCAGTCTGTAGAGCAAGTATTGAAATCTGTAGATAGTAACTTAACTGTTACTTCTTTCAAGAGAGTTTCTATCGGATAATTTTTTATCCGCTTAAATATTCTTAGGAGTGTTTGTTTATTCAAGCACTCCTATTTTTTTGCTATCTTGTGAAAAATTAGATAGATGAAAGAGACAATATTCAATGACTATCTGGAGGTAAGTGTTAAGCAAAAAGGAGCCGAATTATGTTCTTTGATTAATAAAGAAACAGGAATTCAGCATGTTTGGCAGGCAGACCCAAAGTATTGGGCAAAGCATTCTCCAATTTTATTTCCTGTGGTAGGAGTAGTAGATGGAGGTATATATACTTATAAAGGAGTAGAGTACCCAATGTCAAAACATGGTTTTGCTAGAGACCATGATTTTGAATTAGCAACCAAAACAGATGATACATTAGTATATCGATTGGTGGCAACAGAAGAAACTAAGAAAATGTATCCTTTTGATTTCGAATTGTTATTAACATATAAGTTAGAGAGGAATGCGTTAATTTTTAATTATAAAGTGGTTAATAAGGGAAATGTAGAAATGTATTTTTCTTTGGGTGGTCACCCTGCTTTTACTTGTCCTTTCCTTGAAGGAGAACAATTAACTGATTATGTTCTTAAGTTTGAGAAGAAGGAAACGGTAAATCAATTATTATTAAATATTGATAATGGGTTGTTTACAGGAAAGGAAGAAGAGAAAGCCCTAGACAATGAAGATACAATTGCTCTAACAAATTCATTATTTGATAATGATGCGTTGGTTTATGAAGGTTTGGCTTCTGAGAAAGTAAGCATTTGTACAGAGAAAAATGAGCATGAATTAACTTTTGACTTTAGTGGTTGGAAGTATTTGGCTTTTTGGAGTCAACCAACAGTACCTTATGTATGTATTGAACCTTGGTTAGGTTTGGCAGATTTTGAAGGAGCAAGTGGAGGTTTGACAGAAAAAACAGGAATTGAAAAATTAGAGGCACAAGAAACACATGAAGTTTCATTTAGTGTCACGGTAAAATAAAAAAACAAAATGAGTTTATTTAAGGTTTATCCTTTATTTGATATAGAGATTACAAAAGGAAAGGGGTCTTTTGTATGGGGTGCAGAAGGTACAAAGTATTTGGACTTATATGGTGGTCATGCTGTAATTTCCATTGGTCATTCTCATCCACATTATGTAAGCAAAATTTCAGAGCAATTGAATAATGTAGGGTTTTATTCAAACTCTGTTCAAATTCCTCAACAAAAGGAATTGGCTGATAAGTTGGTTGCTTTGTCTGGAAAAGAAGGGTATGAGTTGTTCTTCTGTAATTCAGGTGCTGAAGCAAATGAGAATGCGTTAAAATTGGCTTCTTTTTATAATGGGAAGAAAAAGGTTATTTCTTTCTCAAAAGGATTTCATGGTCGTACATCATTAGCAGTTGCTGTTACAGATAATCCAAATATTGTAGCACCTGTGAATGAAACAGACAACACAATTATTCTTCCTTTTAATGATGAAGAGGCATTAGAGAATGCATTTGCAGAAAATGAAATTTCATCTGTAATCATTGAGGGTATTCAAGGAATTGGTGGTATTTACTTACCTACACAGTCTTTTATGGACAAAATCCGTTCTTTGTGTGATAAGCATAATGCTATTTATATTGCAGATTCTGTACAATGTGGTTATGGTCGTAGTGGAAAGTTCTTTGCTCATGACTATTATAACATTGATGCTGATATTTACACAATGGCAAAAGGAATGG
Organism: Cytophagales bacterium; assembly: GCA_024232295.1. Classification (GTDB taxonomy): domain Bacteria; phylum Bacteroidota; class Bacteroidia; order Cytophagales; family JAAEPT01; genus JAAEPT01. Next base: position 3,929 of record JAAEPT010000154.1, on the reverse strand, counting down.
GTAATGGTTTTCCAGTTGGAGGTGTTTTGATTAGCCCTAAGTTTGAAGCAAAATTTGGGATGCTTGGAACCACTTTTGGAGGAAATCATTTAGCTTGTGCTGCTGGTATTGCAGTACTAGACATTTTGAAAGAAGAAAACCTTTTGGAGAATGCTACTTCTCTAGGGGAGTATGCTATTAATGAACTAAAAGGAATTTCTGGTGTAAAAGAAGTTCGTGGAAGAGGTTTAATGATTGGAATTGAATTAGACCAAGAAGCAGGTCCTATTCGTGGAAAATTATTGAAAGAACATAAGATTTTCTCAGGTTCCGCATCTAATAAAAATACAATTCGTTTGCTTCCTGCTTTAAATGTAGGGAAAGAGGAAATTGATACATTTATTAATGCTCTAAAAGAGGTTTTAAAATAGATTATTATGAAACATTTTACTTCAGTAAAAGACGTAGAAAATATTGATAAATTAGTGCAAGATGCTCTTGAATTGAAGAGTGATCCATTAAAATATCAACATTTAGGAACAGGGAAAACAATGGGAATTATTTTCCTAAACCCTAGTTTGCGTACAAGATTAAGTACTCAAAAAGCAGCTCGTAATTTGGGGATGGATGTAATGGTAATGAATTTTACTGGTGAAGGTTGGAATCTGGAAACACAAGATGGTGTAATCATGGATGGTGGTTCTCAAGAACATATCAAAGAAGCTGCTGCTGTGATTGGGCAATATTGTGATGTGATTGGTATTCGTTCTTTTCCAAGCTTTGAGAGTAGAGAAGAAGATTATAACGAGAAAATCTTAAATGATTTTATCAAATATGCAGGTTGTCCAGTAGTTAGTTTGGAATCTGCTACTTTGCACCCATTACAATCTTTGGCTGATATTATCACAATTGAAGAGTTGAAGAAAGAAGGGAAAAAACCTAAGGTTGTTTTGTCATGGGCTCCGCACCCTAGAAGACTTCCTCAAGCTGTAGCTAATTCATTTGCTCAATGGATGAATGAAGTGGATGTTGATTTAGTGATTACACACCCAGAAGGATACGATTTGTCTCCTGAGTTTGTAGGTCATGCTGAGGTTACAAATAACCAAGATGAGGCGTTAAAGGATGCTGACTTTGTATATGTCAAAAACTGGTCTACTTATGAGCCTTATGGTGAAATTAAGTCACAAGATGCATCTTGGCAAATTACTAAAGAGAAGATGGATTTAACAAATGATGGGAAATTCATGCATTGTCTGCCTGTAAGAAGAAATGTGATTGTTTCTGATGAGGTATTGGATAGTGATTCTTCTGTAGTGATTCAAGAGGCAGGAAACAGAGAATGGTCTGCTTCTGCTGTATTAAAGCAAATTCTAGAGCAATAGTTTATGTTGACAGTAATTAAGATAGGAGGAAATATTGTAGATAACCCTGATGCATTAGACTCTTTTTTGGCTGATTTTTCTAAGATTGAAGGAAGTAAGATTCTTGTTCATGGAGGAGGAAAGGTAGCAACTAAGGTAAGTAAAGCATTAGGGATTGAAGCTCAGATGATTGATGGACGTAGAGTAACTGATGCTGAGACAGTCAAAGTGGTGACAATGGTATATGCTGGTTTGGTAAACAAAACAATTGTTTCTAAGCTTCAAGCATTGGATTGTAATGCTTTGGGTTTATCAGGTGCTGATGCAAATGTGATTCGTTCACATAAGCGTATTGTTAAGGATATTGATTATGGGTTTGTTGGTGATGTAGATGAAGTAAATGCTTCATTTTTGACCACTGTCCTTGAGCAAGGAGTACAACCTGTAATGGCTCCTATTACTCATGATAAAGAAGGGTTGTTATTAAATACAAATGCAGACACAATTGCTTCTACTGTGGCTGTAGCAATGTCTCAAGTGATGGAAACACAATTGATTTATTGCTTTGAGCTTGAGGGTGTAATGAGAGATATTAATGACAAAGATTCTGTGATTTCTCAAATCACTCCAAGTGAATATAAAGAGCTAAAAGAAGAAGGGGTAATTGTGGCAGGAATGATTCCTAAGATGGATAATTGTTTTGATGCAATTAGTCAAGGAGTGTCAAAAGTACGCATTGCTCATGCTTCTGATTTGAAAGCAATTTTGTCTGAAGGTGTAGAGAAAGGAACTACTTTACAGGCTTAATTTTCAAAAAATAGTAAGATATAATACGGCTTAGGGAATATTCTCTAAGCCGTATTTTTTTAGTGCTTTTTCTTTTCTTATCTTGAAAGTTTTAAATGATTAATGACTACAAAATAAAGGTATGTTTCAGTCAGAAAAATTTCAAAACTTTGTCAAGACTTTTGGCCCAGGGATTATGTTTGCAGGGACTTGTATTGGTGGTTCTCATTTGGTGCAATCTACTAAGGCAGGAGCTAATTATGGTTTCTCATTATTGTTAATTATTCTATTAGCAAATATTTTTAAATACCCATTTTTTGAGTTTGCTTCTCGTTATACAAGTGCTACAGGAGATAGTATTTTGGAAGGGTATAAGCGATTGGGTAATTGGACTTTGTATCTTTATTTGATAATTACTATTATTTCAATGTTTATCATTACAGCAGCTATTGGAATGGTAACAGGCGGTTTGGTGAGTAACTTGTTTTCTCAGTTTTTTACAACTCCTCCATCTATTAATATTTGGGTAGCAGGTGTGTTTGTAATTGTCACAGCTTTATTGGTTTCTGGAAAATTTGGTGTTTTAGATACAGCTTTAAAAATCATTGGATTAGTTTTGGTTGTAAGTGTTTTATTTGCAACAGTAAGTGTTTTGATAAATGGTCGAGCAGAACCTATAGAAAATTTTGTAGCAAAAGACATTTATACTCCTAAAGGTTATTTCTTTTTAATTTCATTAATGGGTTGGATGCCAATTGCTGTAGATATGTCTTCATGGCATAGCTTATGGACACAAGAACGTATCAAGCAAACAGGATACAAACCTACACTCAAAGAAACATTATTAGATTTTAATATTGGGTATGTGATTACAATTGTTTTGGCAATTTGCTTTGTAACTTTAGGAGCTTATGTTTTGTATGGTACTGGTACTGAGTTATCTAAAAAATCAGTGGTTTTTGCGAATCAATTAGTGACAATGTTTACTTCTGCGATTGGAGGTTGGAGTTATTATGTGATTGCCATAGCTGCTTTTGCCACTATGTTTGGAACCTCTATAACTTTGATTGATGGGTATTGCAGAGCTGTAGAAAGAACACTTGCTTTGTTGAAAACAGAGGTGAAGGAAGGAGAAACAGTTAGTTTTCACAAAGGAAAATACATTTCAATTATGTTGGTTTTGGTGGCTGGAGCTTTCTTGATTGTATTAGGTACTACAACCTTCAAAAATGAATTGGGAGAACCATTGGTCAACTTTAGTAACTTGGTAGATATTGCAACCGCAACTTCATTTGTCTTAGCACCTGTTGCTGCCATTTTAAATTATAAAATTATTTTTAATAAAGAGGTTTCACAAGAATATCGTCCACCACTTTATCTTAAAGTGCTGGCTATTTTGGGGATAGCTTTTCTTTTTGGCTTTACAGTTTTTTATCTATTACAGCTTTATGGAAAATTTATGTAAAAAAAAGTAAATAAAGTTTGTGAGTATGAAAAAAACACCCTAATATTGCACTCGCAAATGAGAGATTTGTAGACAGTTTCCTCCTTAGCTCAGTTGGTTAGAGCATCTGACTGTTAATCAGAGGGTCCTTGGTTCGAGCCCAAGAGGAGGAGCAAAAATTTTGTGATAGAAGATTAATTCAATATTATTTTCCTCCTTAGCTCAGTTGGTTAGAGCATCTGACTGTTAATCAGAGGGTCCTTGGTTCGAGCCCAAGAGGAGGAGCAATATTTTCGAGAGAAAAAGAATTAATTCAATATTACTTTCCTCCTTAGCTCAGTTGGTTAGAGCATCTG
>JAAEPT010000153.1 GCA_024232295.1 Cytophagales bacterium | reverse complement strand
TGTTCTTCCTGAAATAATGTACTGTATTTTTCAAGATGATATAATATATTGTGCAATAATATAGAATAATTTTATGAACATTTTAAAAATGTCAAATATTGTATTACGATGAAAAGTACTATATTTCTTTATGTATTCAAATGTACCTGAGATTCATTACTCATGCTTGACTCGGACGCGAGGATGGCATAGCTAGTTGTTGAAGTTGATGAACCTCTTTTCCTGAGTTTCACTGGAGTTTTGCTATTCTCATGCAGCACACAGGGCAGAGATTTAGAACGACAATCATCAGTGACATGATTCACTGGAGATATGTTATTGTGAAGCAGCGTAGTAGGCTGAGAATGAGAACGTTCAAGGGCACTACCGACTTCCTGTAAACAATACAATTATAGCAAGCTACAATATCATGATGTTTTTACAAGAAATAATACAGTGAAAAATATGCATTTTTCAAATTGACAATTTTTGGAAATATACTAAACTGAAGAGAATTGCTCAATATATTCATATTTACCATAGGTTCATCTAATTCTTCTGAGTTTATGGTTAATACAGAGTCCTTAGACACAGTAGATGCATTACTACTAGTTCGTTTACTCAAGGACATTTTCGAAGGCGCAGTACTGTTGATCTTTACATTTTCTCC
>JAAEPT010000152.1 GCA_024232295.1 Cytophagales bacterium | reverse complement strand
CCTGTCTTTTTTATCCCATTTTTTACTATTTTAACACTTTGGCAGTGATAACAGCTTATTTTTATACTTATCTCGCACATAAATATAAGATAACACTTTCACTGTCAATCTTTTAATTATCATACATTTTCAATAACAACCGTTTTATCATAGAAAGACATTATCAAATAGAATGAAAGAGTTAACTGACCTTCTAAGCAATAGCATAAATTCAAAGACAAAGTCTTTCAAGAAAGGAGAATTTGTACAAAAAGCAAAAGACACAAATGCAACTTCCATTTATGTAAAAAAAGGCTTATTGAGGAGTTATATAATTGATAGTAGTGGTAAGGAATATATCTATACATTTGCTTCTGAAGGTTGGATTCTTGGTGACCTTGAAGCATTGGAATTTAATAGTCCTGTACAGTTATTTATTGATTGTATAGAAGACTCAGAGGTTATTTTTTTCAATAAGGAGTGTTTATTTAATGATGATCTTCCCAAAGAAAAGCTAGTCAAAAATATCCAATTATTATTTCGAAGAATAGGTAGATTACAACGAAGAGTTCTTATGCTTATGGGAGCTCCAGCAGAAGAACGATACAAATACTTTCTTGAAATATATCCAGAACTCCCCAATCGTATACCACAAAAAATGATTGCCTCTTACCTAGGGATAATGCCTCAAACATTAAGCAAAATCAGAAGCAACCTCTCTCAATCAAAATAATTCACTTCTTCATCTAGGTGAATGCAAAGCTTTCCATTTGTGCCAATATTTGTACAAATCAAAAAATTAGCAAAATGAATAAGCCTAAAATTGTTGATAGAAAACCTATCAAAGTTGAATTAAAAAAAGGAGATGAACAATATTGGTGTGCATGTGGATTGAGCAAAAATCAACCTTATTGTGATGGTTCACACAGATCTACAGATATTACACCCAAGAAATTTATTGCAGAAGAAACAGGAGATGCTTATTTATGCATGTGTAAGCACACAAAAAATCCGCCTTATTGTGATGGAACACATGCAAAATTAAAAGCAGAAAACTCATCTCCAACAGCTACAGAAACATCTAGTGAGGGACCAACCAAAGAAGAGCCTACACTTGCTTATATCAAAGAATTGGCAAAAAATGGTCTATCCAAAACAGGACATCATGGTGAAATGGGTGCAATGGGAGTACCAATTCCAGAACTCCCACAATGGAAAGATATTCAGATTTTAGCTGCTCAAATGGCAACCAAACCCTTGATGGAGGATGTTGAAGTAAACTCAGAATTAGTAATAGGTCCAAACGCTAAAAAACCATTAAAACTAGATATTCCTTTATTTGTTTCTGATATGAGCTATGGAGCCTTATCAGAAGAAGCAAAAATATCTTTGGCAAAAGGAGCAGAATTAGCTGGAACAGGAATTTGTTCGGGAGAAGGTGGAATGCTACCTGAAGAACAACAGAGTAACTCAAAATATTTTTATGAATTAGCTTCAGCTAAATTTGGTTTTGATTGGGATAAATTGAAAAATGTACAAGCCTTCCATTTTAAAGGTGGTCAAGGTGCAAAAACAGGAACAGGAGGTCATCTTTCAGGAAACAAAGTAATTGGAAAAATTGCAGAAGTTAGAAACCTTCCAGAAGGAACTCCTGCTGTATCACCTCCTACTTTTGAAGACTTACATACAGTAGAAGATTATAAGAATTTTGCAGATAAAGTTCGTGATATAACTGGTGGAATCCCTATTGGGTTTAAACTTTCAGCAAATCATATTGAAGAAGATATCCAATTTGCATTAGATGCCAGTGCAGACTATATTATTTTAGATGGTCGTGGTGGAGGAACCGGAGCTGCTCCATTAATTTTTAGAAATAATATTTCTGTTCCTACTATTCCTGCATTAGCAAGAGCTAAACATTACTTAACACAAGTGGGAAGAGATGATGTAACATTGATTATTACAGGAGGAGTTCGTGTTCCTGATGACTTCATCAAAGCAATGGCATTGGGTGCAGATGGAATCGCATTGTCAAATTCAGCATTACAATCTATTGGTTGTGTTGCTGCAAGAATGTGTAATACGAATAACTGCCCTGCTGGGATTGCTACACAAAAACCTGAGTTGAGAAAGTCATTAAATATTGATAAATCAGCGAACCAATTATTTAATTTCTTCTCTGCCTCTACAGAACTTATGAAGGTCATGGCAAGAGCTTGTGGTTATAATCATTTGAGTCAATTCAATCAAAAAGACATCACAACTTGGAAAAAAGAAATGGCAGAACTAACAGGAATTCAGTTTGCTGGATTAAAATAAAAATCAACTAATCCAAAATAAGAAAGGGATACCAACATTGACTGGTATCCCTTTTCTATTTTATGAAAATTTTGCGTGCTTAATTGTGTAAAACACAATATTTGCATAACCAAAAGTTAGCATTACATGGAAGAGCATGAGACCATAGTCTGCATAGTGAATTCCAAGAGCAATTCCTGCCAAAAAGTATAAAGTGAAGAAACCTTCAACTAAAGTCAATGGATTAATTTGTTTTGCACGATAAATATTCTTCTTCCAAGATTCTTCTTGAGCATCTGTAAGGTTAAACTTTGGAGTTCTAACAAATGGAGTTTTCTTACCAATATAGCCTTCTATCACAGCAATTGCATTATGTAGTGATAATCCCATTGATAAAGATAAGAACAGTGGAAAAGTCTTTACAAACTGTCCCAATTCTTTCAAAGAAGCTTCTCTAAATCTGAAATAAGAAGCATAATAATAAAAACCTAAAGTGAAGAAACTCACCAAACAGAAAGAAGCTATTTTGAACCAAATATCATAATCAGGGATTTCATTTTTGATATATAAGGCTGGTAAACTCAATAGTCCAGAAATCAATACACAAACAAAAATGCTACTATTCAATAAATGAAAAAAAGCATGAAGCTTTGTTCCAAAAGGCAAATTAGCTTTAAATACCCTTTTCAAGTTTTTCATGGCTGTTTCAGCAGCTCCCTTTGTCCATCTAAATTGTTGAGACTTCAAGGCTGGCATTGTCACAGGTAATTCTGCTGGAGATTCTACCTCTTCCAAAAACACAAAACGCCATCCCTTTACTTGAGCACGATAACTCAAATCCAAATCTTCGGTCAATGTATCAGCTTCCCAGTTTCCTGCATCAATGATACAATCCTTTCTCCACACTCCTGCTGTTCCATTGAAGTTGATGAAGTGCTCTCCTATATTTCTACCTACCTGCTCTACTGTGAAGTGTGCATCTAACCCAAAAGCTTGTAGTTTTGTCAACAATGAATATTCTTCATTGAGGTGTCCCCAACGAGTTTGAACGACTCCAATCTTTTCATCACTATAGAAATATGGTACAGTATCTCTCAAGAAATCTTTGTGTGGTAAGAAATCTGCATCAAAAATGGCAACAAACTCACCCTTACAAATTTCTAAACCATATTTTAATGCTCCTGCTTTGAAACCTACTCTTTCAGGTCTTCTTATTAAATTGACCTCAATTCCTTTGTGTTTTAGGGCTTCAATTTTATTAGCAATAATCTCTGTTGTCTCATCCGTAGAATCATCCAGTACTTGAATCTCTAATTTATCTTTTGGATAATTCAAGTCAGTAATTTTATCCAACAAACGCTCCACAACATAACGTTCGTTGAATACAGGAAGTTGAATGGTAACGATTGGAAAATCTTCTTCTTTAAGCTCTGTTTTGGCTACTGTAATTGATTCTTGATGCTTTTTTCGTTTTAACTTATAACTTATTACTAGGCTTAACTGAACCATGCTGTATGAAAAGATAAATACAAGCATTAAACCATATATTACTAAAACTGACCAAACCATTTTTCTTATTTTCTAAAAAGCTCTGTAAATATTGTTCCCAAAATCTTATAACCTGCCAAGATTGTTCCTTTTACTGTTCCAGATACCTTAGAAACACCTATTCTTTGACGGTAAGTTACGGGAATTTCTGTGCATTTATACCCTTTTTTTGCAGCCTTCACCTGCATTTCTACTGTCCAACCATAAGTCTCATCTTTCATATTGAGAGCTTCTAGCTTATCATATTTCATTGCTCGAAAAGGTCCCAAATCTGTAAAGCTCACTTTATAGAAAATGCGAATAAGATTTGTTGCCAACCAATTACCAAATACCTGTGGAATGGTCATAGAACCCTTTTCTCTTTTTCCCAAAGCCCTTGAACCAATTACCAAATCCATATCTTGCTCAATAATTAGTTTTGCCAAATTTGGCAGTTCTTCAGGATAATCAGAATAATCACCATCAATAAAAACTACAATGTTGGGTTTTTCTTCAGATAAACGAAGGTATTCCAAACCCTTTAGACAGGCAAAGCCATAACCCATTCTCTTCTCTGTCAATACAGTAGCTCCTGCCTTTCTAGCAACTTCTTCAGTTGCATCCAATGAGTTATTATTCACTACAATTACCTCAGAAACCCAATCCTTTGGAATGTCTCGAATAACATTGCTTATTGATTGTTCCTCATTATAAGCAGGGATGATTACTTTAATTACTGTTTTTTTCATTTCAAACTACAAGAATAGGGATTTTTCTGCTAACTTTTGTGTCTTTCAAATGACAAATAAAAAAACTACCCACTTTCGTAGGTAGTTTTCTATTCTTATAGTTAAATATTGATTATTTATTCAATATGATTCAGTTTGTCTTTTACAGCTTCTAATGCTTCATTCATTGTCTGAACATTTTCAGCAGCAGCTTCTTGATCAGCTTCATTTTGAGCTACATCACCTTCTAATTCCTTCTTTTTATTAGCATTCTCTACTAATGCATTTTCAAGACGTGTTTTTTCTTCATCATTTCTTGCTAGTGCTTTTTGTAAACTAGCAGCTTTCTTAAGCATTTTTTCTTGGTTTTTTAGTGCTTTAGCATGTGCTTTTTCAGCCTCTTTGATCTGCTTCATCACATCATCACGATAAGCAGTGATCCCAAACTCCTTGAGAAGTTCTTTCATATCATCATAACCAGATACTCCTTTCTTAATATGAGTTGTACCATTATCGATAGCTAACCAAACCATTGTTCCTTGAGAAGTTTTTTCTACTTTAGAAATCACACGTACAGGTGTGGACGATATACTGTTAATACTAGCAACATTTACATAGTATACTCCTTTCTCCTTCTCTAATTTACCATATTGCTTCAATTGTTTCTTCCACAACTTTTCTACATCTTTCTTATCTAATTCAATATAAGTTGCCAATCCACGATGAGGAATTTTTTGAACTTTCTGATCTAGTGAAACAACCTCTACCTTTTGTGCATAAGAGAATGTAAAACTGAAAAATAAACTGAGTAATAATATAAGTTTTTTCATGGTTATTGGGGGATGATTAATTGAACATTTCCTTAAATGTAATGAATAAAAAAAGGTTGTCCAAAACTGAACAACCTTTCTCTATAAATAAAATTAGGAAACAAAATTAGCTATTTTTCTTAGCTTCAAACTCTGCTTTCTTCTTTTCTTCTTCTTCTAATTTCACCAATTCTGGATCTTTTTCGAAAGTAGATTCTTCTTCTGCAAGTGATTTACCACCTGACGTATCCAACACTGTAGGTGTTGCAATAAAGATAGAAGAATATGTACCTACTGCAACTCCAATAAATAATGCAAATGAGAATCCTCTTAATGCATCTCCACCAAATACTAATAATACAATAATTACTAATAATGTAGTGAATGAAGTCATAAATGTACGACTAAATGTACTGTTGATAGAGTTGTTTAATGTTTCTCCTAAGTCAGCCTCACGGTTATTATTCAAGAACTCTCTTACACGGTCAAATACAACCACTGTATCGTTAATTGAATAACCAACAATTGTAAGAACAGCCGCAATAAATACTTCATCAATTTCAAAAGAAATACCCGCTACACGTGCAATTGCAAATACAGAGATTACAACAGCAACATCATGGAATAAGGCAGCCAATGCTCCCAATCCAAATTGCCACTTTCTAAAACGGATAAATACATAAGCGAAAATTGCAATCAATGCTAAGATAATAGAAGTCAATGCTGCTTGCTTAATATCATTTGCAATTGTAGGACCTACTGAATTTGTTTGTAAGATTTGTGGGTTTTGAGTGTTTGCTAAACCAGCTAATAAAGCTGCTTTTACTTTATCATCAGCTCCCTCATCATCAGAATCAATCAAATAACTTGTCGTGATTTGTAATTGATCATTACCATCAAATGTTTTCACTTCAATAGAAGAGTTAGGCATTGTCTTTTGTAACTCAGCACGTGCTTTCTCTGGTGCTACATTTGAATCAAACTTCACGATATAAGAGTGACCTCCTTTGAAAGCTACCCCTAAGTTTAATCCTCCTTCAATTGCTACAGAAGTAATTCCCAATGCAATGATTACTAATGAAACAATATAAGCCACTTTACGCTTTCCAATGATTTCATAATTTACATTTTGGAATAATTTCTTCGCTAAGTTACTCTCAAAAGTAATCTTAGTCATATCCTTAGCTTTTCCAGCCATTAACTCAATAATTAAACGAGTAATGAATACTGCTGAGAAGAAAGATGAACAAACACCAATAATCAATGTAATTGCAAAACCTTTGATCAATCCTGTACCAAATACAAATAAGATGATTGCTGTAATTAATGTAGTAATGTTTGCATCAAAGATTGTCCAGAATGCTTTTTTGTATCCTTCATTTACAGCTTCATTGGCAGATTTACCAGCTTTCATCTCTTCTCTAATACGCTCAAAGATCAATACATTGGCATCAATTGACATACCAATCGTCAATACAATACCTGCAATACCTGGCAATGTTAAAGCAGCACCAATTCCTGGAGTTGCTAATAAACCTAAGATGAATAAGATATTGAATAATAAAGCAATATCAGATACAGAACCTCCTTTTCTGTAGTAAACAATCATGAAGATGATTACCAATCCTAAACCAGCTAATAAACTGATCAAACCTTTTTGAATAGACTCCTTACCTAATGAAGGACCAACAACTACTAATCTCTCAATTTCGATAGGAGCAGGTAATGAACCAGCTTCCAATACATTTGCTAAATCTTGTGCTTCTTGAATTTCGAAACTTCCAGAAATAGAAGAACGACCTCCAGTAATTGGCTCATTTACTCTTGGAGCAGAGAATACAGCATCATCTAATGCAATTGCAATTTGCTTTCCTGCATTTGCTTCTGTTAATCTAGCCCAAATGTGAGCACCATCATTATCCATTTGCATGTCAACAACTACTTCACCTCTTTCGTTGATGTCTTGACGAGCATTTTCGATTACCTCACCACTCAATGGAGCAGGTACATTTTCACCTTTCTTCACAAAATAAAGAGGCACAACTTTGTTTCCACTCTTGAAAGCTTCAGCACTCCACATTAATGTCATGTTTGCTGGTAAAATAGCTTTTACTGCATCTCTACTGAATAACTCTTGTACTTTTGCATAGTTCTCTACAGAAGCATAGTACCCAAACCCTCTTTGATCAGGAATAATGTAATCGTAGATAGGGAAGTTTTCTTTGAATTGTTCTTGTTGCTCTTTTGCCAAAGCAAGAGAATCTTTTGCTCCAGCAGCAGCTGTATCAACATCAGCAAATAAAGCGTCATCATCTTCTTCTGTAGTAGAAGAATCTGTAGTTGCGACAACAGTAGTATCAGTTTCTGTTTCAGCAGCAAATAAAGGATCTTCTTCATCTTCTGCAGGAGTTTCCTCATTTGTTGTAGCAGAAGAATCTGTAGATGCTGTTTCAACAGCAGGTTCAGTTGTAGGCTCAGTTGCTTTATTACGAGCATTTTCAAGCTTCAAGTAATCATTGATTCTCAACCAATAAGGTTGTACCTCTTGTCCAGACCATACTTCCAAGAACTCTAATTTTGCAACAGAAGTCAATTGCTTCTTTACACGCTCTTCATCATCTACCCCTGGTAATTCTACTTCAATTCTACCAGTTGCTTTGATTGGGTGAATAATTGGTTGAGTAGCACCAAATTTGTCAATTCTTGAACGCAATACAATCAATGTATTATCTAATACTTGATCTAATTGTGTGTCAATTAATGTTAAAATCTCTTCATCAGTAGAGTTTGCATTGATATTCTTTGCACTGTTCAAGAAGATTTCCCACAATTTACCTTTTCCTACTTTTGCTGTATAAGCATCATAGAATAAAGTTGAAAAACGAGTTTGAGTTGACTTAGCTTGTTGTTTAGCTTCTTCAATAGCTTCCAAAAATTTAGGATCTTTGCTACCATTTGCCATTGCCTTCACAATTTCTTCTGGAGAAATGATTAATGTAGCATGCATACCTCCTTGTAAATCCAATCCAAGGCTCAACTCTAATTTTTTAACTTCTCCATAAGTATAGCCCAAGAAAACATCCTCTTTCCAAAGAGAATCTTTCATTTGCTTTTCCTTTAACTTATAAACAAGTTTTTCATCAATGTTTGGGTTTTCTGCTTTCGCTTCTTTTACACCTTTTTCAGCAAATTCTGTAATTCTTTGCTTTTGCTTATTCCCTACCAAAGTAAATGATAGTTGATAAACACTTAATAAGGCGATTACGATCGATAGAATTAATATTCCCGTCTTATTACGCATGAGTGATAATTAATTAAAATAATAAATGTTAAATGTAAATAATATATTGAATAGCATAGGCATTTGAGAGCATTAGAAAATACTCCAAAAACTATGAAATTTCCTTAAGGTAAAATGAAAAAAGCCCAATTAGGGTGCGTTTGTGCAAATATTGGCTGTGTAGAGATTGACAAAGTACGAAAGTAAATGTAAGTACTCCTGTCTAATGGTAGTAAGTGCCTTATAACGAATAGCTTTCCATAGAAAGTTAGGCACAAAGAAAAAATCTTGCTGAATATCTACTTGAAAAAATGGAACAACTGCTTCACAAGAAGACTGCTCTAGCACAAGTGTCTTCTCATCATTAGTTTGTCCTTCTGTTACTTCTACAACTTGTCCTTCAAACTCCTGTACTAACTGAATAGTACCCAAAGCCACTAGAGACAAAGTGCATAGCAAAGCAAAAATGCGATATTTCAACAAATATTTCTTCATAAAATACCCTGCAATATGAAGGAATAATTCGAGAAATAAAACAAAGAAAGCAACAACTTCTTGTTAAAAACCACGCTTACTTCCTAATAATTTGAACATTGGAGTCAAAAGCATCTTCTTCAAGAGTTTTTACATCTTTAGGGATGATAACACTTTGCAATTCATTAGAAGCAAAAGCCTGTTCATAAATACCTACTATGTTCTTGGGGATTTTCACTTCCATTATCTTGTTTTTATAAAACGTGCCTTCTTCAATATTTGTGATACTTTTGGGTAGTGAGACAACTTCTAATTGATTTTCAAAAAAAGCGAATTTCCCAATCTTTGTCACTCCTTTTGGAATGTCCAAACTTTTAAGTTGATTCACAGCAAATGCATTCTTCTCAATGATCTTCAATCCTTTTGATAATTTAATACTTGTCAAAGAATTATAGGAAAAGGCTCCTGCTTTAATTGTTACTACACTTTTAGGCAGATTAAGTTCTTTCAATTTATTTTTATGAAAAGCACGATACCCTATTGTAGTTACTCCTTCAGAAATGATGATACTTTCCAATTGATTTGAACGAAAAGCCTCACTATCAATGATAGTCACACTTTTAGGAATACTCAAGTTCACTAATTTATTTTTGCAAAAAGCAAATTTTCCAATTTTGGTCACTCCTTCCGGAATTGTGAGATGGTTTAGTTCATTTTTGTAAAAGGCAAAGTCTCCAATCTCTGTCACATTTTCTGGAATCGTTATCTCAATTAACTGATTTTTATAAAAGGCTGAAGATTCAATTTTAGTGACACTATTGGGAATTACAACACTTGTGAGTTGATTATTCGCAAAAGTTAATTCTCTAATCTTAGTAATTCCTTTAGGGATAATGACACTCGTTAATTGATTATAAGAAAAAGTATAATCTCCAATCTCAGTAATACTACTTGGGAGTGTAATATTTGTTAATTGATTTGAGTAAAAAGCTTCATTTTCAATTTTAGTGATTCCATCAGAAATGACAACACTTTTTAATTTGCCAAAAGAAAAAGCTCCATGTCCAATCACAAGTACAGCTTCTCCATCAATAGAACTAGGTATGATAATATTTTGGTGCTTACAAGTTTTTCTGAGTTCGATAATTTTACCTTCACTAAACTTTACATCTTCTTTGGTCAAAGTATGTTGAGCATATAAAAGATTAGTCATCAATAAACAAGCACACCAAAAGTATATTGTTTTCATAAAAATCATTTTTGAGGTGATAAAAAAAGACCATAAAGAAATTGATTCTCTATAGTCTTCTATTTTTTGAGTGAAAAACCTTATTTATTCAATTGAATAAACTTATTCACATCATGTGTCTTCCCTAATAAAATTAAGACATCGTTTTCTTCAATAATAGTAGTACTTGTTGGTACTCCAATAATGTGATAGTTCTTCACACTTTGACCATTCTTAAACTCTTTAAATTGTCGTTTAATGGTAATCAGATTCAATTGATATGTTTTTCTTAACTTCAACTCTTCCAATGTCTTCCCAATTTTCTTTTTGGGAGCATCTACTTCAATGATTTCATAATCATCTGGTAACTTTAAACAAGAATGAAGTTCTGGGTTTACCAACATATCAGCTACAGTCTTCCCTACTTCTTCATCTGGAGCAAACATCTCCTCGATTCCTACTTTTTCAAGAATCATTCGTTGGTGTTGATTTGATACACGAGCAACAATACGCTTTACTTTCAATTCATTCAACAATACAGCTGTCAACAATAAACCTTCAAAGTTATGACCAATGGCAATGACCACAGCATCTGTATCTGTGACATTTTGGGCTTTTAATGCTTTTATATCTGTTGAATCCAAACATACAGCATGAGCAACCTCTTCTTTGATTGCTTCCACCTTATCCAAATCATTATCAATTGCCAATACCTCTGCTCCTTTCTCTGCGAGTGTTTTTGCAATTCCTGTCCCTAATAAACCTAATCCTATAACCGCAAACTTTTCCTGCATAGCCAAAATTATAATGTATCAGAGGCAAGATGCAAAATTTTCCTCAATCAACCAATATCGGATTTTTATAAGTCTTATCCGTATTTTGATATTCTTCGTTACAATTGTTATTACGACATTTGTAATGAACAAAAAAACAACGAGCTCATGGACAGAAAAAAGTTTCTAAAAAAATCATTATTGGCAGGAGTTGCTGCTGCGGTTGCTCCCACTGCCATGGTCAAAGCAAATAATATAACAGCAAGACATTCGGATTATGATCGAATGATCGAAAGAGTTGGATTTAATCACTTACCTAATAAAGAACAAAAAACAATGAATACTGTACTACACAAAGCAAACACAAGAGGACATGCAAATCATGGTTGGTTAGATGCTCGCCATTCATTTAGTTTTGCAAATTATCATAATCCAGAGCGTATGCACTTTGGAGTATTAAGAGTATTGAATGATGATAGAATTGCTGGTGGTGGTGGTTTCCCTACACACCCTCATGACAATATGGAGATCATTACAATTCCTTTGTCTGGAGCCTTAGCTCATAAAGATAGTATGGGAAATAGTGCAGTAATTCAAGAAGGAGAAGTACAAGTAATGAGTGCTGGAACTGGAATTTTTCACAGTGAATTCAATAATGATTCACAGGAAGATGTTCGTTTGTTCCAAATCTGGATGTTTCCAAGAGAAAGAAATGTAACTCCTCGTTATGATCAAATTTCGATCAGAGATGTGGAAAAAGAAAATACTTTCTATCAAGTACTTTCTCCAGATCCAAATGATGATGGTGTATGGGTTCATCAAGATGCTTGGTTCAACCTTGGTAAATTTCAACCTGGTAAAAGTGATACCTATCAAATCAAAAAAGAAGGAAATGGTGCTTATATCATGGTGATTGAAGGAGAAGTAACAATTGGCGAACATAAACTTACCGCTCGTGATGCACTAGGTGTTTGGGATTTAAAAGACTTTACATTGACAGCTAATACACATGCAAAGGTGTTGGTAATGGATGTACCAATGAATATTTAATAACAAAAAAGGAATGGACGAATTGTCCATTCCTTTTCATTTTACTTTTTGTAAATAATATCTGATCTCAAAACATATTTTTTACCCTTGGTTACTTCTGATCCTTCATGAAATAATAGATGATCAAAAGCAAGTACCATTCCTGTTCTAGGACGAATTTTTCGGATCGGTTTTAAATTCTTTCCTCTTCCCTTATAAGGATCAAAAAAGGTTGTTTCTCCACCTTCTACATCTTCATTGAGGTAAATCATAAAGGTAAAAAGTGTTGTCATTCCATCACCCAAATCCATTCGCTCATCAATATGAGGAGCAAAAATATCTCCTTCTGAATATTCATACACTCGAAAACGCCAGTTTAGAGAATGTACATGATGATTTTTGAATTTTCTATCTGCAAACTTTTCAAAGCGATTCCAGAGCACTTTTGCCATTTCTTTATCTTCAAAAATTACACGTTTATTATTTCGTGAAGTCTCTTTCACACGATAAACATCTTGACCAATTGCCAAACCTGCTTGTTGAAAATTCAGTTTTTTGGATTGTTTAATTAATGCCTCACACTCATGCTTGGTCAGAAACTCGCGTACCATGTAAATATTTTTTTGAGGATAATTTTTGCGTTTTGTTGGGCACAAATGTCCTGTGTCCAATTCATTAAATTGGATAATATGTGGAGCTACAACAAATTGTTGATTGCTCACAAAATGATTTTTGGTATTCATAAAATTAAATTCTTTAAACTATTGAATAAAAAATGTCCTTAGTTGGATATCAATAGTGAAGAATCAATAACGAGCGAGGGTATAGAAGAAATTAGTCATAGTATTCAAATCTAAAAGCTTGTCCTTATCTTAACGACCATGCAAAGATAAAGTTTAAAAACAAAAAGAGACTCTTTGTGAAAAGAATCTCTTTTTGTTGACAATGTTTATTTTGTATGAGTATTATCTAACCTCACGAGGTTTTGCTTCTTTCACAACTATTCTGCGACCGTTTAATGAGAATCCATCCAATTGCTCAATTGCAATCATGGCCTCATTATCATTGTCCATTTCAACAAAACCAAAACATTTTGATTCTTGTGTTTCACGGTCAATAATAACTTTTGCAGAACTTACTGTTCCATACTGACCGAAAGCATCAGCCAAATGTTCTCTTGTAGTTTCAGAACTTAATTTTGCTACAAAGATGTTCATAAAATAATAAAATAAATAGGTATAAAATAATGAGTTTAGCAAATTAAATCCCTTAATTAAGGTTAAGAGAGTCAACTAACTAAACCGATAACAAGGTAAGTATTTAATATTAAAATATAGCTAAAGCATTAGATTATTTTTGTGTAACCAAATTTTTATGAAACCTTTATTGAGGTAGAGAGGAATTATAAATTTCAACGGCTTTGTACAAATGTTTTTCAGCTCCACTTACCCACAAAGTACCCATTACACCAGCTCCACTTCCAATCACAAGTACAGGAATATAATTCTTGACCAAAATAGAAATTCCTGCTCCAACAGCAACGCCTCCATATAGAGCAATTCGTCCCCAAAGCATTTTTCGCTTGTACTTTTTAAATTCTTTGAGAGCCTCTGGATTATCCTTTAGCTTTACCTCAACATTTTTACCTAATGTTCCTAAAGCTTCCCAGTATCCATTTTCATAACGAATAACCAATTCTTTCTGCTTAAACCATTTGCGTGGACTTCTTTCTTCAGAAAATTCATACTCTTCTGCATCATCTTCTTGTACCACTTCTCCCACAATAAGCTTTTTATTGGTATAATCTACTGTGTCCTTTTTTACTTCAATTGGTGTTGGTTTTACCAATTGTGCATAAGTTAAACTACTTAAAAACAAAAACAAAAGGGTTGTAATACGAGAGATGCTCATGTGTTTCATTATCCAAATAAATAAGTAAATAATTCATCAAGTTTTTTGATTCTCCCAATCTTAATAGAAGACTTATCAACAAACTCTTGGTTCAATTTATTATATTTTGAGATAAAAATGGCTTTGAAACCTAATTTTTCTGCTTCGGCAATTCTACTTTCAATACGGTTCACAGCTCTTACTTCTCCTCCAAGTCCTACTTCTCCTGCAAAAGCATAGTCATGAGCAACGTCTAATTCTTCAAAAGAAGAAATCAAAGAAGCACAAATCGCCAAATCCAGTGCAGGGTCACTTACTTTCAACCCTCCTGCAATGTTCAAGAAAACATCTTGTGTACCCAAACGATAATTTCCTCGCTTTTCTAATACAGCCAACAACATATTGAGTCTTTTCACATCAAAACCAGTACTTGATCGCTGTGGATTATTATAAGTAGAGTTACTTACTAAAGCTTGAATCTCAATCAGCAAAGGTCTATTTCCTTCTACAGATGCTCCAATGGCAATACCACTTAAATTATCTTCCTTTTGAGAAATGAGAATTTCAGAAGGATTACTTACTTGTCTTAATCCTGCGCCTAACATTTCATAGATACCCAATTCAGAAGTAGAACCAAAACGGTTTTTGATAGTCCTAATAATTCGATAAGACATATTTCTATCTCCCTCAAACTGTAATACAGTATCTACCATATGTTCCAACACCTTAGGACCAGCCAAATTTCCATCTTTAGTAATGTGCCCAATCAAAAAAACAGGTGTACCACTCTCTTTGGCATATTTTAGTAATTCGGCAGTGCTTTCTCTCACTTGAGAAATGCTTCCTGCCACCGCATCAACCACACTGGACTGCAAAGTTTGAATAGAATCAATAATCAAGACATCTGGGTCAGTTTCTTTGATTTGTGTAAAAATACGAGTTGTTGAAGTTTCAGAGAGAATAAAACATTGATTGGAAGAAAAACCAATACGGTCAGCTCTCATTTTAATTTGGCTTTCACTCTCCTCTCCCGAAACATACAAAATCTTATGTTTGCTCAATGACAAAGCAATTTGTAACATCAAAGTAGACTTTCCAACACCAGGTTCACCACCAATAAGTACCAAACTACCATGTACAATTCCTCCTCCTAGTACTCGGTTTAGTTCCTCATCTTGTGTAATTATTCTCTTTCTGTCTTCATATTCTATTTCAGCAATTGGCTTTGCTTTATTACCTACTTTATTATTTGCCTTTTTACTCCCCCAATCAGGAGCAGCACTTGTATCTTTGTGGATAACTTCTTCTGTAAATGTATTCCATTGATTACAACTTGGACATTTCCCCATATATTTTGGAGATTCATATCCACAGTTCTTACAGAAAAACGCCTTTTTTACTTTTGCCTTTGCCATATCAAATTCGATTTTTCAAAAATACTTACCTATTTCCTGTAGAATGGTTGACTATTTTCTTGAAATCTTGAATAAAAAAATCTGTAGCCACTACTCTTCCATCAGAATTTACATGCAAAAAGTCATAAAACAAATGACTTTCTTGAATGCTACTTGATTGATTAATCACATAAGTATTAGGATCCACAATTTTTAAGGATTTCCCCTTGTAGGGAGCTACATATATAATAAGTTCTGTATTGTTTCTCTCACAAATTTGCATTGCTTCTTTTACCAATGGATTGGTTATTTTCACAACCTTTTCCTCAAATGTAATTTTCTCTTTTTTGGGAATTCCTTTCTTAGGATAAGTATAATTACCTGCTTCATCATAACGATGCCTTTTATTGGGTCTCACAGTTGCTAAAAGTGCAGAAGGCACTAATTGTAAATTATAATAAGAATACTTCAAAAATGGTAAATAAGCAGAATTTTTAATTGGTGTTAGAGAGGTTGTTTCATATTCATCAAAATGCTCTCTAACATGATTTTGAGAAATAAAGTGAGCAAAACGATAATCATTATCTCCTAACTTTTGCTGTGTTTTCGTAAAACTCTGATGATCTAATGTTAAAATGCAATAATTACTTTTATAACCATTGGCAAAGAAATGCTTTAACATTAATAAATGTGTTTTTAGGTCAGTATCATCCATGGAAAGATTGACTCCATTTGTACCCAAACTATCATCCACTTGCTTTGTATCAATTGTTGTAAGACCTCTACTTGAGCCCAATAAGAAGTAATCAAATCTTTGTTGGTTATCATAGTTATTCAATAAAAAAGAAGGCTTAAATAACTTTGACTTACGCAAACTTATATCTCCTACCCAACCAATCATATTAACAATGAGAACAAATATGCCTAAGTATAATGATGATTTTAATAAAAAACGCTTCATGATATTTGATTCTTAAAATTGAAAATAGATAAAATCTGATTGGTCTTTGAACACCCCCAAAAAGCTAATGAGTATTAGAAAAACAATGAGTAACCAAGAAGGAAAACTAACTTCTGATTTGTTTTTTCGAAAGGCAATATATTCTACAACTAACATAATCATAATCCCCAAGACAGCACTCAAGGTCATAATCAAATAAGAGTTTGTTTTTCTAAAAAAGTTTCCTCCTCCAGAGAATTGGATAAAATTATTTAGATAATCAAAAGCCTGTGTAATATTTTCTGCTCTGAAAAATACCCATGCTACCACAACTACTGCAAAGTTGATGAGAATGAAGAAAACATCCTTAAAACCAAATGATGAAGTCTCCTTTTCTCCTTTCTTAATCAACACCATAGGCAGGTAAAAAAGAGCATGTAAAAATCCCCAAAAAATAAATGTCCAATTTGCCCCATGCCAAAAACCACTCACAACAAACACAATGAATGTGTTGATTAGAGTTCTTGCTTGAGATATTTTACTTCCTCCTAATGGAATATATACATAATCTCTAAACCATGTAGAAAGTGAAATATGCCACCTTCCCCAAAACTCTCGGATATTTTTTGAAAAGTATGGAAACTTAAAATTAGTCATTAAATCAAAACCAAATAATCTACTAGTTCCAATTGCTATGTCTGAATACCCTGAAAAATCTCCATAAATTTGAAAAGCAAAGAATACCATTCCAATCAAAAGAGAAAGCCATGATTCATTTTGATAATTATTAAACACTCCATTCACAATCATAGCAGCATTATCTGCTATGACCATTTTCTTAAATAAACCCCAAATAATTAGTTGGACACCAGAAACAGCTCTTTGATAATCAAATTCTCTTTTTTTGTAAAACTGTGGCAATAGATGTGTAGCTCTCTCAATAGGTCCAGCTACTAATTGTGGAAAAAAGCTTACAAATGCTGAAAAAGTAATAAAGTCATTTGTAGGCTCTAGTTTCTTTTTATAAATATCAATTGTATAACTCAATGTCTGGAAAGTATAAAAGCTAATTCCTACTGGCAAAATAATATTGAGTCGTGTAGCTTCTATTGGTGTTCCAAAAAATGTAAAAGCTGTGGCAAAACTATCTGCAAAGAAATTAAAATATTTGAAAAAGCCCAAAAAGCCTAAATTGATAATAATACTTGTCCAAAGCAATGCCTTCCTTGTTCCTTTATCTTCTGTTTTCACCAACTTTTGACCCACAAAAAAATCAACGCATGAACTAAAAGCAATCAAAGATAAAAATCGCCAATCCCACCAACCATAAAACAAATAACTCGCACCAACAATCAGTGAGTTTTGTAATTTCAAATTAGATTGTGTTACAAACCAGTACAACACAAATACAACTGGCAAAAAAACTCCAAATTCTATTGAATTGAATAACATTTTTCTTTTTTATATTACAATGCGAAGCTCAAAAATAATTCGGAATATTGAAAGTAAATAGAAAAAGATACATTTTTAAACCTTGTCTTTTCTTTTTAGTGGTATGATTTGTAAATTGAAGCTTTTGTAAATATAAACTTAACATATAATATAGCATGTCTAATATTAGAATTGAAAAAGATACAATTGGCCCTGTAGAAGTGCCTGCTGATAAGTATTGGGGAGCTCAAACACAACGTTCTATCCAAAACTTTAAAATTGGTGGAAACCAAATGCCATTAGAAGTAATTAGAGGTTTTGCTTATTTGAAGAAGGCTGCTGCTCGCACAAACGAAGAGTTGGGTGCATTGGCTGGTGATAAAGCAAATGCTATTGCTCAAGTATGTGATGAGATTCTAGAAGGTAAATTAGATGACCAATTTCCTTTGGTTGTATGGCAAACGGGTTCGGGTACACAATCAAATATGAATGTAAACGAAGTTGTTGCCAATCGTGCTCATGTTCTTTTAGGAAATAAATTGGGTGAAGGTGAGAAATTATTAGCTCCTAATGATGATGTTAATAAATCTCAATCTTCTAATGATACATTCCCTACTGCAATGCACATTGCTGGATACAAAGCAGTAGTAGAAGTTACAATCCCTGGAGTAGAGAAGTTAAGAAACACTTTGGCTGCTAAAGGTGAGGAAATGAAAGATGTTGTGAAGATTGGACGTACTCACTTCATGGATGCTACTCCTTTGACATTAGGCCAAGAGTTTAGTGGATATGTTTCTCAATTAGACCACGGATTAAAAGCATTAAAAAATACATTAGCTCACTTATCAGAATTAGCATTGGGTGGTACTGCTGTAGGTACAGGTATCAATACTCCTGCTGGATATTCTGAATTGGTTGCTCAAAACATTGCTAAATTTACAGGTTTACCATTTGTAACAGCAGAAAATAAATTTGAAGCTTTGGCTGCTCATGATGCTATTGTGGAGACACATGGTGCATTAAAGCAATTGGCTGTAAGCTTAATGAAAATTGGTAATGATATCAGGATGCTATGTTCTGGTCCTCGTTCAGGTATTGGTGAGATCATCATCCCTGCTAACGAGCCAGGTTCTTCTATCATGCCAGGAAAAGTAAACCCTACTCAATGTGAAGCATTAACAATGGTTTGTGCTCAAATAATTGGTAATGATGTAGCTGTTTCTGCTGGAGGAATGAATGGTCACTTTGAATTGAATGTATTCAAGCCAATGATGATTTTTAACTTATTGAACTCTGCAAGATTGATTGGAGATGCTTGTGTATCTTTCAACGATAACTGTGCTTCTGGAATTGAGCCAAACTTGCCAAGAGTACAAGAGCACTTAAATAACTCGTTGATGTTGGTAACTGCTTTGAATACTAAAATTGGATACTACAAAGCTGCTGAAATTGCAAATACTGCTCATAAGAATGGTACAACTCTTAAAGAAGAGGCTGTAAGCTTAGGATATTTAACTGCTGACGAATTTGATGAGTGGGTAGATCCTAAGAAAATGATCGGTAGCTTATAATAACACAAACAAACAACAGATGAAGAATTTACGTTTAGTTCTTGCCTTAATCTCTTTCTTTGCCATACAACAATCTTTTGCTCAATTTGAATTGACAAAAGAGGAAAAGAAAGAATGGAAGGCAAAGATGAAAGAATTAGGTCCTGCAGGATTGAAAGACTTAGCAGAAGAAAATGAGGCAAACAAGGTAAAGGTAGTGAACCTTGAAGCTCGTACTGCTAACTTAGAACAAGAAAAAGAGGATTTAGAAACAGAGATTGCTCGCCTTAAAAAAGAGCTAGCTAGCAAACCAGTAGATACAGTAAGAGCAATTGCAAATGTTGACTCTACAATATCGAATAATACAGCAAATAATACTGTAGCTAGTGCTCCTGCTGCTGATGATAGTCAGTGTCAGGCCGAAAAGGCACAATTAGAAGCAGAGATTACCCGTTTGAAGCGTGTTGCAAAAAATATTGCATCAACACCATCTTCTAACAATAACCAATCATCAAATTCTACAAATACTCAGTCATCAAACCAAAAAGGAATCGTTTTTAAAGTACAAATTGGTGCTTTCAAGGATTATGATCTTAGAAAGTATGCTGGTAACCATTCTAACTTTGGAGTGGAGATTGATGCTGATGGGACAATGAGATACACATTGGGACAATTCAAAGACTATTGGCAAGCAGATACTTTTAAGAAATACTTACGTGGTATGGGTGTAAAAGGAGCTTGGATTGTAGCTTATAAAGATGGTAAGCGAGCAAATATTAAGGATGTATTAGAAGATAACTAGGAACTAGACTAACTCTAATTCAATAAATTTATAAAGAAACCTTAGTCAATTATGGCTAAGGTTTTTTATTTTCGTATATGAGATATTTTTATATATTACTTTTCTCTCTTTGTTTTTTATTTGCCTGTAAGCGTAATAAACACAAAGAGATTATCACTGTTCCACATGCAACTCTTGATGAGCATAAAACAATTTCTCGCATTGCTTTTGGTTCCTGCAACAGACAAGATAAACCTCAAATATTATGGGAAGACATTCACAAACAACAAGCTGAATTATGGATCTGGGCAGGAGATAATATTTATGCTAATACTGAGGAATCAGAGGTTTTCATCAAAAAATACAATCAACAACTTTCTAATGAACATTATGCTGAGTTTGTAAAGGAAACACCTGTAATAGGAGTTTGGGATGACCATGATTTTGGAGTCAATGATGGTGGTTTTGAGTTTGGAGCAAAAGATATTTCTCAACAATATTTTTTAGACTTTTTACAAACACCAAAAGACGCTCCTATTCGTAAACAACATGGGATTTATCAGTCTTATACTATTGGAGAAAAAGGAAAACAGGTGAAAATCATTTTATTGGATAGTAGGTATTATCGTACAGCAATTACAGAAAAAGAAGGAAGAGTGCAAAGTATCCCTCCTAATGGCTCAATCTTAGGTCATGACCAATGGATATGGCTAACACAAGAACTTAAAAACAGTACTGCTCAAGCTCATATTATCGTAAATGGAACTCAAGTACTTCCTCAAGAACATAAGTATGAGAGGTGGGATGCTTTCCCCAAAGAACGCCAACATTTATTAGACCTTTTGGTGAAATATGATGTTCAGAAACCTTTATTACTAAGTGGTGATAGACATTTTGCAGAATTTTCTGTAGCTCATTATAAAGGAAAGAAAATTGTTGAATTTACAAGTAGTGGGCTTACACACTCCTATCACCAACTAAAAGAGGAAACTAATAAACATCGTGTAGGAAAAATGGCTACAGATTTAAATTATGGTCTTATCCACATTGATTGGACAACAGAAAATATACGTTATTACTTAGAGATTCGAGGAAGAAAAGGGAAAGTGTATGAAAAACTCGCTTTCTAAACTAAAGAAGTATGACACCAGAAGAATTTATCAAAATTGTAAAAGAACATAAACCCCAATTACCCCCTCAAGAAATACTTTCCAAAGTAGATTATGTTCACAATGGAAAAGAGGATTGGGATACAAGTGATGACAAGAATGTATATTTCAGAGAAGAAGTTGTTGATTTAGTTTTTGAATCGAATGAACAACATAATCTTGAGTTAATCAAGCACCTACTTCGAGCTGAAATAGACTATTGTAGAGAAGAGACATTAATGACTGATGTGTTGCGTAAATTAGTACTAGCATTATATTTAATTGGAAACATAGAAGATGTTGTTTTACTCATTGAAGCGAAAATATATACTAGTTTTGATGCTAGTTGTAGCTTATTTGTAGAATTGATGTTTGGTAGACAAGGAAAGGAAGAAGTAAAAAAATATTTCCAAGAAAACCCACATCCTATCTATGATGTTGTAGCTTGTATTGAGGAATATGAAAAGTACGAACATCGTTCTCCAAAACAATTCATAAAAGATATGATTGAATAAAATAAGCCCTCACTTTTTTAGGAAATGAGGGCTTATTTCTGTGATACTATAACTTAACTATTCTTTGAGTAATAGAGTTGTCATTAGTTTGTAATTTCAAAAAATACACTCCACTTGAAAAATTACTAATATCAAACTCTTTATTTTTCCAATCTTGGTTTGCTCCCTCTTCTATAATATTACCCTGTACATCCAAAATTTGGTATGATAATACATTTTCAAAACTAATCACTTCAACTTGACCATCTGTAGGATTAGGAATTACTTGAACTTCATTTTCTTCTTGTTTTTCGACAACTGGAACAAGTATACTACATGATGTTGTTTTAAACTCTTCATATACCATCTCATCAACTCCTGGAGCAACAGAACCAATTAACATTCCATTCTTTATCTCCAAAATGTTTATTTGACATACACTAATGCCATAATACCCTTTATCAATATCTTCCTCATCCCAATAATACTCATATACATTTTGCACTAACAATGTATCTCCAATAGAATATACACTATTGATATCTGTATTGAGATCAATTCCATTAGTCCCTTTAACAGTCAATGTATCTGGCAAATCTCCATTTAACAACTCTAAAACCTTAAAATCAGTCACATTTTCTTCTGTGTCACTTGCTATAATAACAATCTTCGCCAAATTTCCATCATTAGAATAACTTTCACAAAATGTAAATGGTCTAGGATTAAAAATATCATATGCACATGAAGAAGCACTAACAGTGAGTACATTAAATACGAGACTCACAAACAATAAAAGTATATTTTTTTTCATAACTAAAATTTATAAAAACCATAACAAGGTATAAACAAAAGTAACCAAAAACAAAACCCCACTCCTTTTTCAAGAAGTGGGGTTTTTAATGCAGTAAATTTATCTATTTCTTAAGTATGTAAAGCGTTTCCATCAACAGCTAAACATGCTTCTTTAATAGCTTCAGTAAATGTAGGGTGTGCATGAGACATTCTTGCTACATCTTCAGCAGAAGCACGGAATTCCATAGCAACTACTGCTTCAGCAATCATATCAGCCGCTCTAGGACCAATCATATGTACACCTAAAATTTCATCAGTTTCTTTATCAGCAATAACTTTTACTAATCCATCAGTATCCATACTTGCTACTGCTCTACCAGAAGCTTTGAATGGGAAAGCACCTGTTTTGATTGCTCTTCCTTGTGCCTTTAATTCTTGCTCTGTATAACCTACAGCAGCAACTTCTGGCCAAGTGTAAACAACACCAGGGATTAAGTTATAATTGATGTGTGGTTTTTGACCCACAATTGTTTCAGCAACAAATACACCTTCTTCCTCAGCTTTGTGTGCTAACATTGCTCCTTTTACAACATCACCAATTGCGTAAATACCTTCTACTCCAGTTTGTAAATGAGCATCAACTTCTACACGACCTCTGTCATCCGTTTTGATACCTACATTTTCTAAACCTAAACCTTCAGTATAAGCTTTACGACCAATAGAAACTAAACAATAATCTCCTTTAAATTCAACGTCTTCTCCTTTTGCGTTTTTAGCAGAAACAACTACTTCATCACCATTGTTAACAACACCTGTTACACCAGTTTTGAAGTTGAACTCAAATCCTTCTTTCTTTAATACTTTTTGTAATTCTTTACCCAATACTTTATCCATTGTAGGGATAATAGAATCAGCATACTCAACTACAGTGATTTTCGCTCCTAAACGAGCATAAACAGAACCTAATTCCATTCCAATAACACCACCACCAATTACGATCATGTGCTTAGGAACTTCTTGTAAGTTTAATGCCTCAGTAGAAGTAATTACACGTTTTTTATCCAAAGGAATAGCAGGAATGCTCATTGGCTTAGAACCTGTTGCAATAATTGTTTTTGCAGTAGTAATTTCCTTAGCATTACCTTCACTATCTGTAATTTTGATTGTGTTTTTGTTCACAAACGAACCAAGACCAGTGTGAACATCAATTTTGTTCTTCTTCATTAAGAATTCAACACCACCATTCATTTGTTTTACCACACCATCCTTACGCTTGATCATTTGAGGTAGATCAACTACTGGAGTGTCAATTTTAATTCCGTGCTCAGCAAACGTATGAGCAGCATTATGAAAATGCTCAGAAGAGTCTAAAAGTGCTTTAGAAGGGATACAACCTACGTTCAAGCAAGTACCTCCTAAAGTTGGGTATTTTTCGATAATGGCAGTCTTTAATCCCAATTGTGCACAACGGATTGCAGCAACATATCCACCAGGACCAGAACCAATTACAGTAACATCGTATTGCATAACTTTCGATTATAATGTTTTCAAAAAAATAGTACAGATTAAACTCTGTACTATTTTTTCATAAAATATTTTATTTAGAATTAGATCTCTAACAACATTCTTGCAGGATCCTCTAACAATTCTTTTACTCTGTATAAGAAGCTTACAGACTCACGACCATCAATTACACGGTGATCATAAGATAACGCTAAATACATGATTGGACGAATCTCCACTTTTCCATTGATTGCAACAGGACGCTCTACAATGTTATGCATTCCTAAGATTGCAGATTGAGGAGCATTGATGATTGGAGTAGATAACATAGAACCAAAGATACCACCATTTGTAATAGTGAAAGTACCACCAGTCATATCATCTACTGTGATTTTACCATCACGTCCTTTTTTCGCTAAACGAACAACTTCTTTTTCGATTCCAGCAAAAGATAATTCCTCGGCATTTCTGATTACAGGAACTACCAATCCTTTTGGAGTAGAAACAGCAATTGATACATCAACATAATCGTTGAATACAATCTCGTTTCCATCAATATAAGCATTTACTGCTGGCCACTCTTGAAGAGCAATAGCACATGCTTTTGTAAAGAATGACATGAAACCTAAGTTTACTTCATTCTTGTCTTTGAATTTCTCTTTGTATTGCTTACGAAGATCCATAACAGGCTTCATGTCTACTTCATTGAAAGTAGTCAACATTGCTGTTTCGTTCTTCACTTGTACTAAACGCTTAGCAATTGTCTTACGCATTCCCGACATTTTCTGACGGTTTTGGTTACGGTTACCAATTACTTCAGCAGCAGTGGCAGTAGCAACAGCTGGAGCTGCTTTTGGAGCAGACTTTTGTGCACCTTGAGCATCAGCTTTAGTGATACGTCCATCAACACCAGACCCTTTAACATCAGCAGGATTAATTCCTTTCTCAGCTAAGATTTTTCCAGCAGCAGGAGATGCATGTCCAGTTGCATAAGAATTATTATTAGAAGCAGGAGCAGCAGCAGTTGTTGCAGCAGCCTCAACAGGAGCAGCAGCACCAATAGTACCTTCCATTACTTCAATCTTACAGATTAAAGCACCAATTTCTAATGTATCACCTTCTTGAGCAACAATTCTTAATACACCTTGTGCCTCAGCGTTCAACTCAAAAGTAGCTTTATCAGACTCTAATTCACAGATAACTTCGTCCATTTCGATGATATCTCCATCTTCTTTTGTCCAGTTAGAAACTGTTACTTCAGAAATAGACTCTCCCACAGTAGGAACAATCATTTCTAAAACTTCACCTGTAGCCTTTGCCTCATTAGAAGCAGCAGGAGCAGATTCAGCAGCAGGAGCTTCTGTTCCACCAGCAGGAGCATCAGCAGCCTCAATTTCGCAAATCAAAGCACCAATCTCCAAAGTATCACCTTCCTCTGCCTTAATTCTTAAGATACCAGAAGTTTCAGCATTTAATTCAAAAGTTGCCTTATCAGACTCTAACTCACAGATGATTTCGTCCATTTCAACGTACTCTCCATCTGCTTTTAACCATTGTGAAATAGTTACCTCAGAAATTGATTCCCCTACTGTAGGGACATTCATTTGAAGTGCCATAATTTTATAATTTTTATAAATTTTTTCTTAATTGAATTTAATTTTTCAAGAATCTAAACAAGTTCAAGTTCATATAAAAGATCATTTACATAAACATAGTTTCCTTCATACACCCAATAGTTAATTTTTCCAGTTTGTTCTGCTGTTAGTTCAAAAGTTGCCTTATCTGTTTGAAGTTCACAAATTGGACGATCTTTTTTTACAGAAGTTCCAGTGGAAATATACCATTTTATAATCTTTGCCTTTTTAATTCCATTTCCCAAAGCAGGTAATTTTACTTGTAAAACACCTTCTTGAACTGGTAAAGGTTCAGATTCCTCAATTTTTCCTATTGTTTCACTAAGTCCACAAACTTGCCCCTTTTGGGCTAAGATTCTCAAAATACCTGATGCTTCTGCCTCTAGTTCAAATGTAGATTTTTTGGATTCTACCACACAGATAATTTCGCCTCTTCTGACCAAATCACCATCTGTTTTCTTCCAAGTTACAAGAGTTACTTTTGAAATAAAAGTCCCTAATTTTGGGATTCGTATTATATGAGTCATCACAACAGGTTAAAATATTGGAGGCTCTGACACCTCCAATATGATTACATTATTATAATGTAAATGCTTTCTCTACTAATTGAGCCTGAATCTTGTCGTGTATGTTTTTATAACCAACAGCAGGAGATGCAGAATCATCTTTCGATAAACACTCAATGTTAGGAAGTTTTTTGTATAAGCTTCTTAAGATATAAGACCAAGCTCCAGCATTACCTGGCTCCTCTTGTACCCATACAAATTCAGCTCCTTTATATTTTTTCACAATGGCATCAAATTGTCCTTCTGCCAATGGATATAACTGCTCTAAACGAACAATCGCAACATCTTCTCTTTCTTCTTTCTCTTGCTTGTCTAATAAATCGTAATAAACTTTACCAGAACATAACAATACTCTCTTAACTTTCTTTGCTTTCACTTTTGAATCATCAATAATTTCTTGGAAAGCACCTGTTGTAAAGTCTTCGATTGGAGAAACTACTTTTGGATGTCTTAATAAAGACTTAGGAGACATTACTACTAATGGCTTTCTAAAGTTCCAAGTAATTTGTCTTCTCAATGCATGGAAGAAGTTAGCAGGAGAAGTAATATTTGCTACTACAATATTGTTGTCAGCACAATTTTGTAAGAAACGCTCTAAACGTGCAGAAGAGTGTTCAGGACCTTGTCCTTCTTGACCATGAGGTAATAACATTACCAATCCATTTTGTCTCTGCCACTTTGTTTCAGAAGAAGAAATAAATTGGTCAATCATTACTTGAGCTCCATTGGCAAAATCACCAAATTGAGCTTCCCAAATTGTTAATGCATTTGGTTGAGCCATTGCATAACCAAACTCAAAACCTAAAACACCATACTCAGAAAGTAATGAGTTGTAGATATGGAAACGAGCATCAGTTTTACTATACTCTTCCAAAGAGTTATATGCTTCGTTTGTTTCAGCATCTTTCAATACTGCATGACGGTGAGAGAAAGTACCACGTTGAACATCTTGTCCGCTTAAACGAACTGGCATTCCTTGATCCATGATCGAACCATAAGCAACTAATTCAGCAGATGCCCAGTCCAACTCTTTCTTCTCAAAGAACATATCATGTCTCATTTTCAACAAGCGATCAATTTGCTTCAGTGGTTTGAAACCTTCTGGAATAACAGTAAGTCCTTTTCCAATAGCTTCTACCAATTCACGATCAACACCTGTCTCTGGAGACTTTTCAAAATCATCATTTGTAGCAGTCTTTAACTCTAACCATTCCTCCTCATTTGGTTGGAAGTGGTAAGGTAAAGTATTTTGCTTCACATGATTTAATCTATCTTGTAACAAAGAACGGAATTCTTTGTCCATTTGCTTTGCTAAATCAGCACTAATATCCCCTCTTGTAATCAACTCTTGGTTGTAAAGCTCTCTAGGATTAGCGTGCTTAGAAATCACATTATATAATGCAGGTTGTGTAAATTTAGGCTCATCACTTTCATTGTGACCATGACGTCTATAACAAACCATGTCAATGAAAATATCACGACCAAATTTCTGACGATACTCAATTGCTAATTGCATTGCAAAAACAACAGACTCTGGCTTATCACCATTTACGTGAAGAACTGGAGCATCAATTACCTTTGCAACATCAGTACAATAGATAGAAGAACGAGCATCTTCGAAGTCAGTTGTAAAACCTACTTGGTTATTAATTACAAAGTGGATTGTACCACCTGCTGCATAACCTTTCAATTTGTGCATTTGAGCAACCTCATATACAATTCCTTGTCCTGCCACAGCAGCATCACCATGAATTAGAATAGGAACAATTTTCGTATAATCATTCTCATAAAGCTTATCAGCCTTAGAACGAACAAATCCTTCTACTACAGGATTTACTGCTTCTAAGTGAGAAGGGTTTGGAGCTAACTTTAAATAAACATCTTTTCCAGATGGAGTAGTTACTTCAGAAGAGAATCCCATGTGATACTTCACATCACCATCTCCCATTCCTTCTTCAGGAACAGCACCCTCAAATTCATTAAAGATTTGCTCATAAGTTTTACCCATGATGTTTGTCAATACATTCAAACGACCACGGTGAGCCATACCAATCACAAATTCCTTTGCTCCTAAATCTGCTCCTTTATTAATCAAAGCATCTAAAGCTGGAATTGTAGTTTCTCCTCCTTCCAAAGAGAATCTTTTTTGACCGATATATTTTGTATGTAAGAAATTTTCAAAAACTACTGCCTCATTCAGTTTTCCTAAAATACGCTTGATATTTTCTGACTCTGGCTTGTAGCTTAATGAATCCTTTTCAAATTTTTCTTTGAACCACTCTAAACGGTCTTTATGACGAATATACATATATTCGAAACCGATAGCACCTTCATAAATTTTCTTTAGAGACGCAATAATGTCTTTTAACTTGGCAGCACCAATACCAATTTCATTTCCTGCTTGGAAAACTGTTTCCAAATCAGCTTCTGTAAGACCAAAATGTTCTAGATCTAAGCTAGGGTTTCTGTCTTTTCTCTCTCTTACAGGGTTTGTTTTTGCTCTTAGGTGTGCTCTACTTCTGTAGGCATGAATTAAGTAATGTACACGTACCTCTTTTTCTGAGATACCACCATTTACTGCATTTCCTTCTGAATCTTCACCGAATTGTCCTTGTGCAAAGTCAAATCCTTCGAAAAATTGGGCCCAGCTACTGTCCACAGAATTAGGGTCTGCTTGGTAACTTGCATAAAGCTCATTGATATAATTTGGATGAGCGTTTGCGATGTACGAAAATTTATCCATTACTGCATTTTTAATGTAATATAAATCAAATCTACTAATACTAAATCAGATTACAAAACCCTATATTCGCTTACACAAATATATTGGCTATTTTTTAGATAGCGTATTTTTATATATCATTGTAAGAATATTTAATATAAGGATATGCCTTTTAGTAAAACACGATTATTTACGGTACTAAGAATTATTACTGGTAGTTTGTTTATATTTTCAGGAATTATTAAACTTTTTCCAATAGAAATATTTGAAATTCAGTTTGTTTTTGGGAATGGAATTCCTTGGATTTTAGCACCTATCATTAGTCGTTTACTAATCACATTGGAACTTACACTTGGATTTTTCTTAGTTTTCAACTTTTGGACAAAAAAAATAACATTACCATTTACCATAGGATTATTAGTAGTATTTAACTGCTTGTTAATCTACCAATTAACAAGTCAAGGAAATCAAGAAAACTGTGGATGTTTAGGCACCTTTATCTCACTAAATTCTTATGAGTCTATCTTCAAAAATATTTTATTAATAATTATTCTATTCTTAATAAAAAATAATAAATCATACTCATTTGATAGGAAGATTTGGCTAGTACCAAGTTTATATATTACCAATACAATTATTATTTTCCTCTATTACCCAGTACCCAACATTAATAATTATTCATATTCAGTTAGTGTAAATCGAGAAGCAAGTTTTCTAAAAAATATTGGAGCAAATCATCTTTTAGAAGGAGAGCATTTAATTTTATTTATGAGTTTAAAATGTTCTCATTGCAAAAAACTAGGAAGAAGAATCTCGCATATAAACAAAGTCAAAAAACTACCTCATATTCATGCTTTTTTTTTAGAAAGCACACATTCAAATCCTTCTGATTTTATCAAAGAAACAGGTTTTAGTTTTGATTATAGTATGTTAAAAAGAAATCAGTTTTTTCCCATTGTAGGAAGAAGTGTACCAGTGATTCTTCATCTAAAAAATGGAAAAATATTGAATCGATGGACAAATCGAAACTTTAACCCTGATGATTTATAATGCTTGAAAAGCATATTTTTTTCTCATATATTGAAGAAAATTACTAAACTATAATCACACTATGAAAAAAGTATTATTCATTGCTAATTCATTTGTTTTACTAAGTATTTTCTCTTGTAGTAGCAACTATGAATGTATTCAAACATTAAATGAAAATATTGAAACTTCTAACAGAACTTACCCTGATATTTCCGCTTCTGATGCAAAAGATATCGAAACAATAGGAACTTATACTACTTCATTGGGGGTATATAAAACAACTTGTACAGAAAAGTAAGAAATAAATTTTAGCAAAATAGGAATGCAATACTTTGGACTAGATTTCATTGAGTTTTTTCAAGAATTAGAAGAAAATAACCATAAAGAATGGTTTCATGAGCACAAAAAGCGTTATGAGAAATCAGTAAAAGAACCAATTTTAGATTTTTTGTTGGTGCTGATTGCCAAAATGCAAGAGCATGATAACACAATTCGAATCAGTCCAAAGGATTGTCTTTCTCGCATTAATAGAGATGTGCGTTTTGCGAAAGACAAATCACCATACAATCGTCACCATACAGCCTTCATTTCTCCAAAAGGAAGAAAGGACAAAAGTTATCCAGGTCTATACATTCGTTTCTCTCCTGAAAAAGTAGCAATTATGAGTGGTTGTTATCAACCATCCAAAGAACAATTAGCTAGTATTCGTCATAATATCCAACACAACTTAGATACATTTCATGAAATTATTACAAAGAATGACTTTGTAGAAAAGTTTGGAGACATTAAAGGAGAAAGGTTAAGACGTATTCCTAAAGACTTAAAAAATATTGCAGAAACACAACCACTAATCACTAATAAGTCTTTTTATGTTTATGCTGAATTTTCTCCAGATTTACTCTTTGATGAAGAGTTTTTAGACATTGCTTTGGATCATTTCATCACAGTTAAACCCTTTAATCAATTCTTAATTGATAGTTTCCCACAACCTTAACAAGGTATTCTCAGTTTTTTAAATAAAGAAGAATTTTAGTTTAGGGGAGAAAACATAGTTTTTTCTTTTGATTTTATGAACTCAATTCTTTTATTTATGAGTTTCCAAAAAAATATCAATTTTATGCGTAAGGTTGTTTTTGTTATCATCACGCTTAGTTTATTGACCTCTTGTATGAACAAGGCTTCTCGCTACTACAAGAAAGGGTACAGTAAATATAAGGATCAAGAATACGAATTTGCCATTCAGGACTTCAAAAAAGCACTAGAGCTTGAGACTATTTCAGTAGCCGAAGCTAATTTTTACATTGCAGAGTGTTATCGACTATCAAATCGTATTCATTTAGCTGAACCTTATTACAAGACAGCTCTAGAAAATGATATTGATGATGAACGAGCTAAATTCTATTATGCTTTTGCCCTTAAAGTAAATGAAAAATACGATAGTACTACCCAACAACTAAAAGAGTATTTGAAAGTTGGGGAGAACTTTGGATACAAAGACAGAGCACGAAAAGAATTAAAAAATCTTGAAGAGCTAAAGAAAATCGAAGCTTTTGATCCTAAATATGTGGTAGAGAACTGTGAAGGAATCAATACACCTGTCATGGAATATTCTCCAGTATTACATCAAGGAAAATTATACTATACTTCTGCTAAGGGAACTGCTCCAATCTTTGCTGGACAGGGAACAAAATACACAGATATGTTTACATTCTCTTTTGATGGAAATCCTCATTATACAGGAGAGAGTGTTCCAATGCCTCCATTTATTAATCATGAGGATGCACATGAAGCTTCTATCACCTTTGCTCCTAATGGAAAGTATATGGTTTTTGCAAGAAGTAACCATAAAGACTTAAAGGATGAAATCACAAAGGTAGTAGACTTATATGAATCTCGCTTTGTGAATGGGCAATGGACAGAACCAAAGCGTTTGGATATTTGTGAATCTTTGGCCTGGGATTCTAATCCTTGGATTAGCCCAAGTGGAAAAACACTTTACTTCTCATCTAACCGTGATGGTGGTTTTGGAGGTGATGATATTTGGAAAGCAACATTTGACAAGTATGATAGTACTTGGACAGATGTTGTAAATTTAGGAAAGACAATCAACACAGCAGGAAATGAATTTTTCCCTTATGTTCGAAAAGATGGACGATTCTTCTTCTCGTCTGATGGACATGTAGGTTTTGGAGGATTGGATGTTTTTGAATACAAAAAAGATCCAAAAACAAAAAAACGCACAGTTAAAAACTTAGGAAAACCTATCAATACGAGTTTTGATGATTTCTCAATATTCTTTGAAACAGATACTACCGGATACTTTACTTCCAATCGTATTGGGGGGAAAGGTGATGATGATATTTATCACTTTGGATATACATACAGACCTAAGTATTTATTGGTTGGAAAAATCAAAGAAGAAGAGAAAGATATTCTTTCTGGACCATCAGAAATTGTTCTTCTAACACAAAAAGGAGAAGAAATTAGAAGAGTAGAAACAGATTCTTTGGGTAATTATGAATTGCAGTTAGATGCAGAGCAAGAATACTTGGTAAAGTATGTTTCTAATGGATACATTACCAAAGAAGAAAGCTTTTCAACAATAGGAAAAGGACTTCCTGAAGAGGAACTAAGAGATAGAGAAACTGATATCACTTTCACAAAAAATACTGATCTTGTACGTGTGAAAGAAGATTTAATCATTGAGTTCCCTCCTATCTACTATGACTATAACAAGTGGGATATTAAACCACAAGCTGCCGAAATCCTAGACCAAATGGTAAAAGTGATGGAAGATAATCCTACTATTTTGGTAGAACTTGGTTCTCATACAGATAATCAAGGTTCTATGAAGTATAATGATATTCTTTCACAAAAACGTGCTGAAAAGGCAGTTGAATACATCATTAGTAAAGGAATCCCAACAGAAAGAATTACGGCCAAAGGATATGGAGAAAGAAAACCCCTTGTAATGAGAAAAGATACTTTAGGCTTTACTAAAGGATTGGAATTGAATGATGTTTATATTGATGGGTTAAAAGAAGAATCTGTTAGACAAACTGCTTTCCAACTCAACAGACGAACAGAGTTTAAAATTGTTGGCTTTATTGGAAAAGCAGTAGATCCAAAAGACATTAAAGTGATTCAGAACAATGAAAAAGAAGGAATCATTGAAAAGAAAAAAATCGAAAAACAGGAGTACATTATCAAAAAGCACTTGAAAAAAGACGAATAAATAGCTTCTTTATCAAAAACAATCACAAAACGCTCAGACTTTCTCTGGGCGTTTTTTTTTATTCAGTTTTAAAAACTTATTTTTGTGGACAAACGATAATTCTCTTATGAACGAAAGATATATGCAGAGAGGTGTTTCTGCCTCTAAAGAAGATGTGCACAATGCCATCAAAAATGTTGACAAAGGAGTTTTCCCAAAAGCTTTTTGTAAAATTGTTCCTGATTACTTAGGTAATGATGATGCATACTGCAATGTAATGCATGCTGATGGTGCAGGTACAAAATCTTCTCTTGCTTATTTATATTGGAAAGAAACAGGAGACTTATCTGTTTGGAAAGGAATTGCTCAGGATGCAATTATCATGAACATTGATGATTTATTGTGTATTGGAGCAACTGATAATACATTATTATCTTCTACAATTGGTAGAAACAAAAACTTGGTGCCTGGTGAAGTAATTGGAGCAATTATCAATGGAACGGAGGAAATTTTAGAAATGCTTCGTGATAATGGCTTGCCAATCTTCAGTACTGGTGGTGAAACTGCTGATGTAGGTGATTTGGTACGTACAATCATTGTAGATAGCACAGTGACTACTCGTATGAAACGTAGTGATGTGATTGATAATGCAAACATCAAAGGAGGAAATGTAATTGTTGGGCTTTCTTCTTATGGTCAAGCTTCTTATGAGACTGAGTATAACGGAGGAATGGGAAGTAATGGTTTAACTTCTGCTCGTCATGATGTTTTCAATAAAATCTTGGCTGAGAAGTACCCAGAAAGTTATGACTCTAGCATTCCACAAGAATTGATTTACTCCGGTAAATACAATTTGACTGATGCCACAGAAACAAGTTTAGATGTGGGTAAATTGGTTTTATCTCCTACTCGTACTTATGCACCAGTGATGATTGAAGTATTGAAACAATATCGTTCTCAAATTGATGGTATTGTTCATTGTAGTGGTGGGGCACAAACAAAAGTTCTACATTTCACTGAAAATGTTCATATCACAAAAGATAACCTATTTGATATCCCACCATTGTTCAAAATCATTCATGAACAAAGTGGTACAGATTGGAAAGAGATGTATAAAGTATTCAATATGGGACATCGTTTGGAGATTTACATCAATGAAGAACATGCTCAAGGAATTATTGACATTGCAAAATCATTTAACATTGATGCAAAAATTATTGGGCGTGTAGAAAATAGTGAGTCAAATAGCTTGACAATTAAAGATCAAGGGAATATATTTGAGTATTAATTAAAAAATTTAGAAAAAAACCACACTTTTTTTTAAATTTTAAAAAACTGAAAATCAATTAGTTATAAGTTAATCTTAAAATTAATTAAAAAAATATAAATACTTGGGTTACCTTTTTAGGGTCACAAGTATTTACTTATGAATTTCATATCACACCTCTATTATTCATAACACAGAAAAAAGCGACTAACTCATATTGGTCGCTTTTTTTCTTTTGTAGCTATTTTTA
This sequence comes from Cytophagales bacterium, assembly GCA_024232295.1. Taxonomy (GTDB): domain Bacteria; phylum Bacteroidota; class Bacteroidia; order Cytophagales; family JAAEPT01; genus JAAEPT01. The sequence continues at coordinate 3,258 of JAAEPT010000152.1, read as the reverse complement.
GTTAGTTTTGGTGAGCCATGAAAAAAACTTCCAAGAAAACTTTTGTCAGAACTCATAAAGCAATGCCTTTGGCTGAGGCAATCAATTTATTTTTACGCTCTTATCGATTAGACAAAAGATTTGTTGAAAGTAAAATCCCCCTTATCTGGAAAAATACAATGGGTGAAGTCATTAGTAGCAGAACTACCAAAATTTTTGTGAATGATCATTACCTATACCTCAAAGTCTCTTCTGCTCCTCTCAAAAAAGAATTAATGATGAATAAAGACTTATTAATTGCTAAGATTAATAAAGAGGTGGATATACAGGGATTTATTAGGGAAGTGAGGTTTTTGTAAAAAGTATTATTCAAATGAAAAACACAGCATTTCTTCTAACTATTCTAATCAGTTATCTTTCTTTTGCTCAGACAAATACTCAAGGAGAAGCTTTACAACAATTGACAAAAGCTTTCAATGATAATAATGTTGAACTTTTGAAATCAATAATACCATCAAGTAATATTTTTGAAGAGTGTTCTGAATTGTCAATAAAGTATACTGATAAACATTTTGAAGAGAACATAATCTTTGATTTTAAGAATTTCAAAACATCATGTACAGAGATAAAACTTGATACACTCATCATATCAAGTAACCGAAAGACATTAAAACATACTTGTACTTCTAATCAATCAATTTCACATATAAGATTAATTGTTTCCAATGATTCACAAGACCATAGAACAATTGTAGGAGGAGTAATAGAACTTATCAAATTCAAAGATAAATACTACATTGAAGGATTTGATTTAAAAGGTGTTCCAAGTAGCTCGCATACTGCTCAAAAAAGAAAGTTTATTCAAGAGCAAAAAGGTCAACCAATTGCCAACCTAATTCTAAAGGCAATTCAAACAAATGATTTGTCTCAGCTCAAAAAACAAGTTATTCCTTTAGAATTGATGAAAGTACGAATGTTGGCTTGTAACCCTTCATCATCTCAAATTACTGATGAACAATTAGCAAAATACTATGAAGCAAAGATTGTTGGTAAAATAGCTAACAGATTGCAAAAAGCATTAAAATTAGCCCCTAATATTTTGTCATTAGGTTCATGTGAAAGTGTTCGAGAATCATACCCCGATTGTTACCAGAAGGATTTCTCTTTTCGATACAATTGTTCTGATGGAAAAGATTCTTTTGAGCTTTATTTTATCTTGGTATATGATAGTGGTAATTATTTCCTAGCCAAAGTAAACTTTCAGAAAGTTGAGGAAAGCTTTGAAGAAGAAGCTGAATAAAAGCGATTAAGAAAAATTCCTTTGTGTTAACAATTATGAATGATCATTCATTAAAACGTTCTTTCATTTTCTTCTTTAAATATGAGCTATTTTTCAATCCAACCATTTCGGTTACTTGTTTTAGAGGAAGCTGAGGTTCCCTCTCCATAATTTCTTTTGCTTTTACTAAACGAGTCTCAATAATTAATTGATTAGGAGTTTGATCAAAATTTTCTTTTGTTTTTCTAGTCAATGTTTTTGTAGAGACTTTGAATTTTTCAGCCATATCATCAACACAAAATATTTCCTTTTCTAATTCTTCAGTATGATTAGAATGTGTAGAATCAATCACTGACTGATTATCTTCCTCTACATTCTCTTCAATTTCAAGCTCATTTGTTGTATTGATCTGTTCTTTGGCAGATTGAATAGAACGCATTCTAAAAGTAAGAAATGCACCCATAATTACTATTTCAATGACAGAAAATGCTTTTGTAATGTCTATCACTGTAAAGTTTTTCAACAGACCAATATCATAATAGTTGAGCAAAAATAGCTGCACACAAATACAATCCATAAGCTAGTGTATAGTACTTAGCATTAATGCTTTTTTTGAAAAGCAAAATTGACAAGACAAGCTGAATAATAAAGCTAATGATTCCAAAGATGTGGGCTAATGATATTATTACATAAACATTGGTCAGGTAAAAAGTAAAGTGAAATATTCCAGAAAAGACTAAAAACACATAAATCACTTTTAGTGTTTTTGGAAAATGTTTTTTAATACTTAAAAATTTACTACTAAAAAGTGTGATTGATATTGCCATGCTGATATAGAAAAAAGCTTCTATGAAATTGAATAAAAAAAGATGCCCTACAAATTCAAATAGGGTTCCATCAACAATCAACTATAGTTACCCCTTAAATTAAGACTACAAGTTAAGTTGTAAATTACGTATATTAAAGATATGAGAACAAAAAGAAAATTTACAGCAGAATTTAAGGCAAAAGTCGCTTTAGAAGCGATCAAAGAAGTAGAAACGATTTCTACTTTAGCACAAAAATATCAACTTCATCCCACTCAAATCAATGGATGGAAAAAAGAATTCTTAGCAAATGCTTCTTCTATTTTTGAAAGTAAAAGCACTAAAAAAGAAGAAAAAACTAATAATGAAGAAGCGCTTTATTCTAAAATCGGTAAGCTTCAAGTAGAAGTAGATTTTTTAAAGAAAGCCTTGTCCTAGATCAGTCTCTTTCTTGCCGTAGAAAGTTAGTAGACAAGGCACATAAATTAAGTATTTCAAAGCAATGTGAGTTATTATCCATTCACAAATCAGGGCTTTACTATCAGCCCAAAGTCGAAAGTGAAGAAAATATAATGCTAATGAAACTGATTGATGAACAATACACAAAACATCCTCATATGGGTGTTCCTAGTATGACCACTTGGTTGCAAAAGGATAAAGGATTTGAAGTTAATCATAAACGAATAGCTAGACTTTATAAAGTGATGGATATTTGTTCTTTAGCTCCTGGACCTCATACTTCAAAAGGTTGTAAAGAACATAAAAAGTATCCCTATTTACTCAGAAACCTAGCAATAGAAAGAGTACATCAAGTATGGGCTACTGATATTACTTACATTCCTATGGAAAAAGGTTTCTTCTATTTAATGGCAATTATTGACCTTAAAAGTCGCTATATTTTACATTGGTCTATTTCCAATAGTATGGAAGCAGAATGGTGTAAACAAGTGATGAAAGAATGTGTTGAGGAACATGGGAAACCAGAAATAGTCAATACAGATCAAGGTGCTCAATATACAAGTGATGTGTTTACGAACTATTTATTAGGGCAAAATATTCAAATTAGTATGGATGGAAAAGGCAGAGCTATTGATAACATTTTTATTGAGCGTTTTTGGAGAAGTATCAAATATGAAAAGATTTATCTGAATGTTTATGAAAATGGACAAGAGCTCTTATTGGGAATTATTGAGT
>JAAEPT010000151.1 GCA_024232295.1 Cytophagales bacterium | reverse complement strand
TTTACTCCATCTAAGGGTTGAAAACTATATTTATGATCATTAAATAGGGATTTTCAATAAATGATTAAGTCTCAAAGTATTCAAATTTGAAAATAATGGTATAAAATTAATTACTGAACTAAGAGCTTAAAACATTAATTGTATTATTTACAGAAACAACAGTTTATTTTTGTACTATTTGATGTTTTGAGATGTTTTCAACCCTTAATTCACATAAATTATGTTTACTTATGACTTTTATGTTTTTTGTAATATAAAAAACGTGATAAGTTCTGGATTCTTCTTTTTTATGATATTCTAAAATTCAATTACAATTTACTTATAATCTAGCTATTGTTTTGATAAAAATGTCGTCTGACTATGAAACTAGAAAATCCCTCAGCAATCAAATTACTAAGGGATTTTCTAGTTTAAATATAATTGTTAGAATCGATATGATTACTCTATGATTCTGAAGATAGAAGTTAAGCCTTCATTTGTTTTGATAATATAGAATCCTTGTGTTAAGTTTTGAGTATTCAATATATTGGTATTGCCAAAGCTTAATACTTTTGTTCCTTTGATATCATAAACATCACCAGAAGCTACTTTGCTTAAGTTTACAGAGTTTGTTGCGTTTGTAGGGAATGCAAAAAACTCAGCAGTTTGGTTGAATGTTGCCTTAGTAGTACCTACAATTTCTTCATCATCCATTGCAAACACAGCCACAGAACCAGAAACTTCGTTTGCCACAAATAATAATGGCTTTGCAATTGGGCTATCCTCAGCAGAAACAAATGCCAATCCTTCTGGAGCAAGGTCACCTGCTAATCCTGCCTTTAAGTTTTCTTCACCATCACCTTCGCCATATTTTGCAGTAGAGATAAATTGTACAAATTTAGCCTCTTTAGGGCTCGATACATCATATACCATTACACCACCCATTCTTTCTAATCCAACGAAAGCAAACGTTTTTCCATTTACTTTTCCAACAACAACACCTTCTGGCTCGACACCTTTGTCATCTGATCTGTTCTTAGCAGATTTCCACTCAAAGTCCTCATCATCATATTGAGCATTTAAGAATTCAGCATAGTTCTTAGCCAATTCAACTTCAAAGTCATTGTTTGAATCAAATACTTGATTTCCTTTTTCATCATAGATAGAAAAAGAACGAGCACCATAAGAGTAGATGTACTCATATGTTCCATCATTGTCCAAATCACCATTTGCTGTTGTAGTCTTCAGACGAGATAAGATTGTTTCATCAGTTACTTCAGCTTCGTGGAATTGAGTATTATATGTTAAATCTTTTACTCTTACTTCCTCACTATATCCATCATAATCTCTTGCATCACCTTCGTTTGCAGTTACAATGTATGTTTTACCATCTACAGTATAAGAAGCAATTCCGTCAGGTTGATACATTCCCAATGTATTTCTACTAGCAATTTCAATATTATCAGCTTTGTTAGAAGCATCAAATCCATTGTTTTTTGCGAAACTAATGATTCCCAAAACAGAATTATCAGTACCTCCAGCACCTTCTAAACCAAAGTCATTATCATTGATAACAGCCATGCTACCATTTGCTAATCTTACCAAACCTTCTGCTTTATCAGACGGTCTATATCCAAGAGTAGGTAAGTTTAATACTCTTCTTTTGAATACTGGTTGGATACCTGCTGCTACTAATTCATCAGCAGACATTTCTTCCAAAGTAGGAGAGGTAGTTGCTAACGATTCATCTGTATCTAAAATATTAGTGGCTCCTGTTAAATTGATTTCATAGATGTATTTTTGACCAAATTCTGTGTCAAAATCAGAATCTCTTTCGATTACCCAAAATCTTCCTTTTCCTACATATACTGCATCTCCAATTTTATCAACACGATTAGAGATAGAAGATTTATCTTGGTTAGCAGTCAATAAATAAACAAATTCTTCTTTTGGAGCTCCTGTCATTGCATCAATACCCAAAATACGAATTGCATCTGTTTGATCTTTTACAGAAGAACTTGGATTGTACATTGGTGATTGAATGAAAGCATAAACTGTATTGCTTACAGAATCATATGCAATTGCTTCAAAACCTCTGTTTGCTCTTCTTTTGTTGTATACTGATGGTAATTCTGTATCTCCATAAGCTGAATAATCTTCATTAGCACCTTCAGAAATAAAACGCTTCAACATTTTACCGGTGTTATCAAACTTATAAATCGCAGGTCTGTACTCATCACACATCCAGAAGTTTCCTTCTTTGTCTATCAAAATACCTTCGAAATCTCCTCCATGTGGATCATATTCCAAAGCAGAGTAGAATGTAGTATCAGTTGTTCCTTCAGCAACAGTATAAAAATCTTTTGTATTTTGTGCTGTTCCTTCTTGGTACTCAGCCACTGGAACCTCATCTACATTAGGAATATTTCCTCTACCTGTGATAGGAGTTGTTCCATCATAAGAATTCAAAGGAATGTCATTTTCTAAGGTTACTGTTCCCGCTGTAGTATCTACAGAAAACTTAACAATTCTTGCAGTATAATTAGGCAATAAAAATGGTCTTGCATTTTGAGTAGTTTTCTCACCTGTACCATCATACTTTGCAATTTTACCTAAGTGATCAGCATTTGGTCCTCTATCTGGAATTGTATAGAATACCAAGTTATTTGCAGAACTTTCATTATGAGCATACCACAAACCAGAAAAACCTCCTAATTTAACAGTACGACCATCTGTAGGCTTAATTCCCAAATCTGGCCATTGTTGTACTAATTCATTAAGGATATATTTTTCCAAGCTAGCTTTACCAGAAGCATGATCTTTCAAGCCCAAAGATAAAATGTCAACTACTGTGCTTGTTGCAATATCTACAACAGCCAAAGCATTATTCTCTTGACAAGCTACATAAGCTGTTTTGTTATCTTCAGAAATCGTAATGTACTCAGGCTCTAAATCTTGAGCAGCATTTGATAGTCCATTATTTCCAAAAATACGAATCTCTTTATTTCTTAAATGATTTTCTTTTCCAATCCATGCATCAAAAGTAGCCTCTGTAGCTACTGTTGAAGAAAGATCACCAGTTACATCAATAATAGAGATAGAACCTACAGGATCAATTGTATAATCATCAGAAGGTTCACCTTCATTTGCTGTTAGTACTTTTGTTCCATCTGGTGTGAAAGTCACCATATCAGGTAAGTATCCAACTGTTACTGTATCTATAAAACTAGAAGTAGTTCTATCAAAGAAAGCAACAACTCCTCTGCCATTAGGTAAACTATCTGGAATCGCTACGGCTACCAAATCACCTTTTACAGCTACACTTGTAGGCTCTCCACTTGCAAATTTACTAATGTCAAGATTAGCAATTTTTTCTAATTTGAATGGATTAGAAGCATTTAAAAGTTCTACCGCTTTTTCAGCACCATTAATCATATATAATGTGCTGTCTTTTTTATCATAAGAAACAATTTCGGCAGCTCCAACACCACTACCAGAATTGTAACTACCCAAATACCACAATTTTTCTTGAGCAAATGATGTAGCTGAAGTTAAGATAGCTGTTGATACGGCCACCTTTTTTAAGATTGACTTGTAATTTGTCTTCATTTTGTTTTTGAAAAGTTAGTTTGATTTACTGTTTTTATTTCAATCGCAATGTACCTATCAATTGTTTTCAAATGATGTGCTGTACTTTGTCTAAAAGTCAAATCTTTGTTGTCAGTATTATTAAAAAGTTTAGTAACTCTTTTATGATAAAAAAGAAAAAAGTCATATTAGGCTCTTTTGCTTTTTAAATTTATTGTAAAATCACGATATGTTAAGTGAATGTTATTTGAGTATGTATTATATTTTGTGAAAAAATGATTGTTTTGTTATGTATGTTATGGGGTGGTTGTTCGAATTTTTGGGCAATAAAAAAGCGAAAGAGTAATAACCCTTTCGCTTGATTGATTTATGATAAAAGTTCTAAGAACTTATTCTTCTTCTTCAATACCTTCTTCTCCGCCAATTTCCTTTTGGATTTCATTCATGAAGATTGTATCAATTGCTTCTTGAACAGTAGGAAGAATCTCTAGTACTGAATCTAGTTGAGAAATTTTTAATAATTTCATTACGTGATCAGTAACACTTGTTAAGATTAATGTGCCGTTGCTATTTTCACATAAGCGATTAGCAACCAAAATAGCACTTAGACCAGAAGAATCAATATATTTAGTCGTTCCTAAATCCAGGATGATATTACTAACACCTTCTGCATTTAAGGTAATAAATTCAGACTTTAGGTCAGGAGCTACCAAAGTATCTAACTTTTCTTCTTCTAAACCTAATAAAGTATATTTTTCCTGTTTGTCAATTGAAAATTTCATATTTCGGATACAGTTAAATAAATATAAGTTGAAAGATGGAGGAACGCTTTTTATAAAGCTTTTAGGATATTTTCCTCAATTCTCGCTTCTAAATTATCATTATTATTGAGGATTTCAAACTTTTCACCTGTAACTTGTTCAAAAAGTTCAATATATCTTTTTGAAATCATTTCCACTATTTCGTCTGTCATCTCTGGAACTTCCTGACCATCTTTTCCTTGGAAACCATTTTCCATCAACCACTCTCTCACAAACTCTTTTGACAGTTGACGTTGCTTTTCTCCTTTTTCTTGAAGTTCGTTGTAAGTCTCTTTATAGAAAAAACGAGAAGAGTCTGGTGTGTGAATTTCGTCCATTACAACAATTTCTCCATTCACTCTACCAAATTCATATTTTGTGTCCACCAAAATCAATCCTTGTTCGGCAGCAATCTCGGTTCCTTTCTCAAATAGACCATAAGTGTATTTTTCCAAAACAGCATAATCTTCTGGAGAAACGATTCCTTGAGCTAAGATTTCCTCTTTAGAAATGTCTTCATCATGTTGTCCAATCTCTGCTTTGGTAGTAGGAGTGATGATTGGTTGAGGTAATTTATCATTCTCTTTCAATCCTTCTGGCAATGCAACACCACATAATGTACGTTTACCAGCTTTGTACTCTCTCCAAGCATGTCCAGCCAAATAACCTCGTATTACCATTTCAACCATAAAAGGCTCACACTTTTTTCCAATTGTTACAGAAGGGTCTGGCACAGAAATTACCCAGTTAGGGCATACATCTTCTGTTGCTTTTAGAAATTTTTCTGCGATTTGGTTTAGTACCTGTCCTTTGAAAGGAATTGCTCTTGGCAATACTACATCAAATGCAGAAATTCGGTCAGAAACGACCATTGCTAATTTATTATCAAAAAAGTACACATCACGTACTTTACCCTTATAGAACTTTGTTTGGTTTGGAAAAGAAAAGTTAGTTTCCTTTATAGCATTCATATCTTCTACTTATTTTGACTCTTTCTTTTTTGATTTAATCAACTTACCACGTTTGTAAACCTCTTTAAGAATGCGTTTTCCATTCTCATCAAATGTTTTCCATGTTTTATCTTTTTTGTCTCTTACATAGAGACCAGTCAATTTTACTTGACCATTGGAGTGATAAGCAATGTATTTTCCCTGCAATTTACCGTTTTTATAGTTTAGGATTTCAATTTTTGTCCCTTTATTGTCAAAAACTTCCCACATTCCTGCTTTTCTACCAAAAAGATAATCTTCAGAACGTTCTTTTTGTCCATTTTTGAAGAATGTAAAACGTTTGCCATGTAACTTACCATGCAGATAATTTTCTTGACTACGTTTTCCCTTATTCTTGAAATAATAATTCCATTCTCCAGTTTTTGCCTGATTCCTAAAATCACCTTCTTCTAAAAGTACTCCATCATTATTGAATAGTTTTCTACTTTCATAGATGATTTTTTTACCATTTTCCTTTTTCTCCTTGAAGCTTGATTCTTTTTGAAGGACTCCATTTCCGTAGAAAGAAGAATATTTGATGACAAAGCCTTTGTGATTGTGTTTTTTCACAATACTTAACTTTCCTGCTTCATCATATTCTTCACTTTTACCATTTATTTTGTTGTTGCGATAAGTAGCAGAGAACTTTAATTCTCCATTTGAATGATAAGTTTTGTAAAAATCATTCAGTTTATCTTTTTCATAAATACTGTGTACTTTCAATTGTCCACTTTCATAAAACTCCTTATAAGTTCCATGTCTCGTATTAAGTGTGTATTCAATTGTTTTTTTGAGCTTTCCATTTTTATGAAACTCTTCAAAAAGTCCATGTTTATTTCCCAAGTGATAATTTACTTTTTCAGCCAATTGTCCATTGGTATAAAAACGTTTGTGAATTCCATGTAATGTATCTCTTTTATAATTAGACTCTTCATGTAATTGTCCACTTTCATAATAAGTGTTCATAAAGCCATTAGGAAGCCCTTGATTGAATAGTCCTTCAAGCTTAATATTTCCCGAAGCATAATAACTTTTGATAACCCCAGTCAAAAAATCGTTTTCATATTTTCCTTCTTGCAATAAAGTAGCTTCCTGGTCATAGATTTTGAAATGACCATGCTTTTGTCCATTATTAAAGGAGAAAATAGTCTTTGGATTACCATTGGCATAAAACTGAGTATAAGTACTATCTAATTTCCCATTGACCAAAAAGCCTTTGGCAGTCAAAATATTATCTCGATTGTATTCAGTGTACTTGCTAGTAACTTGTTGGTCATTAAAAATTGTCTCATATTTTCCTTTTTTGACAAGGCTACTATCATGCTGAAAGTAAAATTCATCTCCTGTTAAAAAATCTTGATGGTAGGAGCGAATCCATTTGGGTTTCCCATTCTCATAAAAGCTGATGAATACACTATCTTTTTTTCCTGCTCGATAAAAGCCTTTCATTTTGACTTGATTGGAGTAGAGAAAATAAGCTTCATACTTACCATCTCTGATCGTGTCTCCATTTTTGAGGTATCCAAAAAATTGTTCTTTGAGAACAGGAGTACTTTTTTTCTGGGTAGTGGAGTCTACATAAGTAGGGTAGTAGGTCTTGAAGGCTTGTTTGGCAAAACCACCAAAACCTACCAAAAGTAGGAGAATAAATACTTGGTTTTTCATATACACAAAAGCTTTAAACTGTAAAATTCATAACTTTTTGCGAATATCAAAAAATGCACCAAGGTTTAATCCATTATGACTTTAATTTTATCACTAAATCAGAGAAAGTCTCAAACTCTGTATCTTCAATGCCTTCTTGCAGACCTTCTTTGATATAAATTGAGTCTTTTTTGTACAGATTATCTGAATTCTCCTCAAAGATTTCCTTGATGTCCAAGTTTTCTGGATTGTGATATGTTCCATCTTCATTGTCCCAAAACTCATAAACCTCACTGTATAGTTCCTCCAAAGCATCATAACGAGCAGGTGCCTCAATATGATCTACAAACTTTATGCTTTTGCTTTCTTTCTCATAAGCATAGCAATTTCCTCCTCCATCAATTGCCAGTACAAGGTATCCATTAGGAATTAGCAGATCATAATAGTTGTGAGATTCTTCTATTACTTGCTCAAGAGAGGTAATGTTTGAATCATTATTGTTTTGATGCCACTCTATGAAATCAGCAGGATAATCATTTTGATTTAGAAAGTCGATTTGTTCTTTAGTCATTTTCTTAGTTTTTATTTGATATTAATTCTTCTACCACTTTTGGTACTCCCACAGAACCTTTTTCAGCAATTTTGTGAACATTATCTCTAATCACAGTCAAATCATTTGCATTGGGATCAATAAGGTAAACAGGACAGTCTGATGGTGCATAACCCACTAAACCAGCAGCAGGATAAACAGCCAAAGAAGTTCCAATGATTAAAACAGCATCTGCATCTGCTATTTTCTCAACAGCTACTTCTATCATTGGAACATCTTCCCCAAACCATACAATATGAGGACGAAGTTGTGAACCCTTTTCACAAGTATCTTCCATATTCAATTCCCAACCTTCTATATCATAGATAAGTCCAGAATCTATCGTACTTCTTGATTTGAAAATTTCCCCATGCAAGTGAATGATATTACTTGAACCTGCTTTCTCATGTAGGTTGTCTACATTCTGTGTGATGATTTCTACTTCAAAATGTTTTTCTAATTCTACAAGAGCCAAGTGTCCTGCATTGGGTTGAGCTTCTAGTCCGTTTTTTCTTCGCTGATTATAAAACTCTAGCACAAGGGCAGGGTTTGCTTGCCAACCTTCTGGAGTAGCAACTTCCATAACATCATGCCCTTCCCAAAGTCCATTAGCATCTCTAAAAGTAGCAATTCCACTTTCTGCACTGATTCCAGCGCCTGTAAGTACAACTATTTTTTTCATAATTTTTTTCTGGTTATTTCCCTAATAATTTGAATGCACCCCAATAAAAAGGATTAGGGTATTGTAAACGTAATGTTTGCAATGCCTTCTTGTAAGCAATGTGTACATCTTGTTCTTCTAAAAGGTTTTGATAAAAAAGTACCATGAGTTCTTGAGTAGCTTTATCATCCACATTCCACAAGCTAATGAGAATGTAAGGAACTCCAGCTACTTCAAAAGCTCTTTGCAATCCATAAACCCCCTCACCATGTTTAATTTCCCCTTGACCAGTCACACAAGCAGATAAAACAACAATGTTGGTTTTTTGCAAATTAAGTCCAGATGCTTCATAGGCTGTTAGTATTCCATCTTCTGCACTATTTGAATTTGGGGAGAGTAATAAACCTGCTCTTAACATAGCACTTTGTCCATTGTCTACATCTTGAAAGAAACCATGAGTAGCAATGTGTAAGATAGAAGAAGAAGATAAACTTTTAATGGCTTGTTCTGTAGCCTGTTCTTGAATCAAAATATTACTTTCAATTCCCTTTTGTTCAAGAAGAGTGGCAATTTTCTTGACTTCCTGCTCTGTTGCTGGCAAGTCTGATATTTGTGCCCTAAATAAACTTCCTCTGGTTGCATTTTCTTGTTGATAGTGAAAACTCGGTCTACCAATTAAAGTTGCATTTTCAAGGGGTTGTTTTTTCTTTTTTTCTGTAAGTCGGTAAGTGTTTGAAACATTAATAATCTTTAAGCTATCTACCAAATAACTTTTGTTTGGGGTCTTAATCGTACCTAAATTCAATAGGTTATAAATACCATCAGCCGACAAATAAACAGTCTTTTTATCTTGAATGATACTTTCCAAAGGCTTCCAATATTGGTAGTATGAGATTGTATCTTCAATTTCATACAAAGTACAGTTATAATAATATGCAATGAATTCATCTTCAAGAGTTCTACCATTATGGATAATTTCACACAGAGGATGTTTTGAATCTTGATGTACTCCTAGAGCTAGATAGATGATACTATCTGTAAGTGCCTTATAGGTATGTTTTATTTTCTTTTTTCGCTTGGTATATACAAAGCTGAGTGTGTCATACTTTTTTACTCTAATCAATTCAATGGCAACTTCGTCCTTCTTCAAGCTTTTTTGAATATGTTGCCAATCTGTCGTTTGGTTAGTTTGTATATTTGCTTTTTTGGTTAACTTCTTTTCTAACTGCTCAATATGTACTGTAAGAGAATCTACTTGTTCTTTTACTTTTTTAAACTCTTGTGCAGTTAATAGTTGAGCCAATTGGTTTTTAGTATATACCCATTCCTTATACTCTGCCTGTAATGTGCTGTCTTGTGAAGAATGAATTACTTGATATAACTTATTGGTTTCATTCAGAATGATCCCTTTGGTTTGTAATTGATAATTGTAGACCTTTTCAATAAATGCTTGCTTTTTTTGAGGATTATCAATTTCATAATCAACCCCAAAAGCATACAGTAAATCAAAAGTATTTCTTAAACCTTGATAAAAGTTTTCTTTTTCCTTTTCTGTAAGGCTTGTCATGGTATGTTGTATAAAGGAAAGTTGAAGTTGACAAGCTTCTAATAAATATGTTTTAGCAATATCCAATTCTCCCAAATCCCAAGCAATCAGTGCTTCAGTTGTCAACAATGGAACTTTATGATAAGTGTCCCTTTCAATATTTTTGCGATAAATTTTAAGGGCTCTTTTGTTACATCGTTTGGCTTTTTTGTGCTTTTCTAATATTCGATAATTCTGAGCCAATAAGTTATATGCTTGTATACGCTTGATATTATTTTTTCCAGCTTTGCTTAATGTCCAAGGATGATTTTGATAGCGTTTATTTTTCTTAGCGTATTTAAGAGAATTTTGAAAGTTGTTACGGTTGAATTCAATTTTGGCAATAATTTCATAAGCATTTGCCATGCGATTAGTCTCTAACTTTTGTGTATGATTTGAATTCTTGAGGTAAAGAATATATTTCTTGAGGTAGTGAAAAGAAGAATCTAAATCATTCTTTTTGTAGTGATATAAACCTAAAGGCAAATAATAACGAAAACGCAAAGGATTGGTCTTTCTAAATTTTCTTTTACGGGCTTGTTTAGATTCTTGAATGATTCGTTTGCTGAGTGTTAAATTACCAGCATTTATATAGAAGAGAGCCACTTCATCCAATACATCACATTCAATGATTTTGAGCTTTTTCCCCTTTTGTTGTTTTGTATAAACCAATTCATAGGCTCTATGAAAATATTCTTCGGCTTTCTTCCAATCTCCCCATTTCTCATAAGCCATTCCCAAACCTAATAAATAAGGAATTCCTCGCTTATGTACTTTGTTTTTTCGTTCAAGTTTAGCTAATTTTTTTTCACCAAATCTAATGGCTTTATCAAAGTTTTCAGTTTTGATAAGAATAAAAATTCTTCGACTAATTAAACCCTGAGCAGGAGCATGAAACATCATTCCTACCAATAAAAATATTAATAGAAAATGTCTCATAACTTAGTTGTTTTAAATCGTTTGAAATATAATTTGAATCCAACATTGATGGTTGTGTAGTCTACAACATTTTGCTGTAGCTTCAGAGTAGAACTTGGAATGTTACTTTGTTGGTAAAATAGGGCAGGAGACCAAGAGATACCTAAGCCAAAATCAAGTCTTCGAAAGATTGTTTTATAGAAAAATAATGAATAATCGAAAAAAGCTGTTTGAAACCTGCTTCCTCGATACTTATCACTAAATAATGTACCTTCTTCCAAACCGAAATCATCAATTGTGAACTCATCTGCCATACCTGTATATGTACCTCGATAGACAAAATTAATTCCAGCAGAAATACTTGAGTAGATACTAGGAGAGAAGTAAAAGTTGTAAGCTAATTCAAAATGCAGAATTCTAAATTTATTATTAATATAAGAAGTCAAAGGAGCAGATGATGTATACTTACTATCAATAATTTCTGAAAAATATTCTTCTCGTGTAATTTCCTGTACTTGATTTGTATCTCCAAATATGTGTGCATAGTTTAGATTGTATCGACTAGCTGTGAGCGAAATACTTTTGTCAATATCCAGTTTGTATTCTACTTCTAAGCCCCATTTATTAATAAAAGTACTGTTTCTGAAGTTTACACCACTACCCAAATCAAATTTTAGTTTGGTTTGAGCAAATACACTGAATATTGAGCTGAATAATAGGAGTAAAAAGAGTAAATATTTCATTCTTAATTTTTTAAAAAGTATAAATGAAAGTGTATTTTTAAACTTATGATTTATAAAAGTAAATAGAAAAATATGAAAAAAATCTTACTTAGTTATTTTTTATTCTTGTCACTTGTCACTTTTTCACAAGTTGGTCCTTATTCAAATGGTACATTGGTTTCCCCAACAGAAGAGAGTGTAAGCCCTAAAAGCTTAGAGTTACAGTTTGGAGCAGATGCTTACTTTTCAAGAAGTCAATGGGCAGATAATAGAGAGTTGGAAACATCAGATACTACGACTGTCAATTCTTCTCTTTCCTTACAATTTAATTCTGGAATTACAGAAGATCTTGAGTGGGGAGTAATTTTACCAATTGATGCAAGTTCTGTAATGGCAGGTTTAAAGTATCGATTCTTGAGAAAAGATAGTACTCGAAGATTGGGAATGGCAATAGGAGCATGGACAGAGTTTGGTCTTGGAAATAGAAGCTATAACCACACAATTAGAACTGATGATAATACACCAAGCTTAGGAGCATCATTAATTGCTTCTTATCGTTTTTCTGATAAATGGGTAATGTATTCTGATGTTTCGAGTATTCATACCAGAGAAACAAACCATTTATTTGCCAACGCAGAGATTTTGTATGCTGTTAAAGAAGGACATCACTGGATTACTTCGCTTAGCTATTCTAATATGAATGTAGGAGAAGAAGGTAATTCTGACTTGGTAGCTTGGAGTGTAGGGCCAGTATTAGAGTTATGGGATAACTGGAATGTTACCATTTTTACGACAGTTGAGCTTTATGGTAAAAATACGACAAGAGGCTTTTATCATGCAGTAGTTTTCTGTACTATTTTTTAGATAGAAATCCTTTGGTTTGAAAAATAAAAAAGCCATTCTGAAATCTCAGAATGGCTTTTTTGTTAATTTTTTGATATTATTTCTTTGCTTTTGCTGTACTTGTCTTTTTAGCAGGAGCTTTTTTCTTTGCTGTTGTTGTTTTTTTTGTAGTGGTTGCTTTTTTGGCAGGAGCCTTTTTCTTACCACCTTTTTTTGCTTTCTCTTGCTCTTCTGCAAGTTTTAAACAATCCTCATAAGTTAGTGTAGTTGGATCTTCAATTGTCTTTGGGATTTTAACATTTGTTTTACCCATTTTGATATAAGGACCCCATCTACCATTTAAGATTTGAGTATTTTCATCTTCATCAAATCCTTTGATAAATTTGGCAGCATCATCTTTACGTTTTTGAATGATTAATTCAATTGCACGGTCTTCTGATACTTCTAATGGATCATCTTCTTTTAATGAGACAAATTTCCCGTCATGACGAATGTAAGGACCAAATCGACCAATAGCTGCTACTACTTTTTTATCTTCAAACATACCCACATCACGAGGTAATTTGAAAAGCTCTAAAGCATCTTCCAAAGAAATAGATTCCATATGCTGTCCTTTGCGAAGAGAAGCATATTTTGGTTTTTCCTCCTCATCAAGCTCTTCTTGTATTCCAATTTGAGCCATGAAACCATACCTACCCAAACGAACTAATACAGTTCTACCAGAAGCAGGATCAGTACCTAGTTCTCTTGCAGTACCAACTTCAGAGCGGTCAATTTCTTCTGAAATTTCTACACGTTTGTGGAAGCCTTCATAGAAATCTCCCATCATTTTTACCCACTCTACTTTTCCTTGAGCAATTTCATCAAATTCCTCTTCAATTTTTGCAGTAAAAGAGAAGTTTGTCACATTTGGGAAATGCTTCACCAAGAAGTCATTTACAACCATTGCAATATCAGTAGGATTTAATTTTCCTTTTTCAGCCCCAGTTGTTTCTGATTTCTCAAGCTCAGAAATAGTTTGAGTATTATCTAATAGAATTTCTTTGTAAAGTCTCTGAACACCTTCTTTTGGCTCTTTTTCTACATATCCTCTTTTTTGAATCGTAGAAATTGTTGGAGCATAAGTAGATGGACGACCAATACCTAAATCTTCCAATTTTTTAACCAAACTTGCTTCTGAATAACGAGCAGGAGGACGAGTAAAACGTTCTGTTGCTTTTACAAAATTAAGTGCTAAGTTTTGTCCTACACTCAATGGAGGTAACATCCCTTTGTT
The DNA here is from genome assembly GCA_024232295.1 of Cytophagales bacterium. GTDB lineage: Bacteria > Bacteroidota > Bacteroidia > Cytophagales > JAAEPT01 > JAAEPT01. The sequence goes on along the minus strand of JAAEPT010000151.1, from coordinate 12,261 downwards.
TTCTTCATCTTCATCTTCATCAGAAGATTCCAAATACACTTTTAAGAATCCTTCAAAAGTTACAACTTCACCAGTAGCTTTTAGTTGTTTATCTACATTTGAGATGTTGATTTTGGCAATTGTTTTTTCAATTTGAGCATTTGCCATTTGAGAAGCGATTCCACGTTTCCAAATCAATTCATATAAACGAATTTCATTGCGTTCACCTTCTACAGTATGTTTTGAAAAGTCTGTTGGTCTAATGGCTTCGTGAGCCTCTTGAGCACCAGCAGATTTTGTTTTGTATGTTCTTCTTTCAAAGTATTCATTACCATATTGCCCTACGATCTCTTGTTGAGCATTAGCAATAGCATCATCAGATAAATTGGTAGAATCTGTACGCATGTAGGTGATTTTACCAGATTCATACAAACGCTGAGCAACTGCCATGGTTTGAGCTACTGAAAAGCCTAACTTTCTACTTGCCTCTTGTTGTAAAGTAGAAGTAGTGAAAGGAGCTGCTGGTTTTTTTGTACCAGGTTTCTTTTCAAGATTGGCAATTGAGTATTGTTCATTTTGACAAGATTGAATAAAGCTTTGAGCATTTTCCAAATTATCAAACTTTTCACTCAATTCTGCCTTTAATATTTTATTATTATCAACTACAAATTCAGCTGTAATACGATAAAAAGGACTTGTTGAGAAAGCATTTATTTCTCTTTCTTTATCTACAATTAGACGTACAGCTACAGACTGAACACGACCTGCAGACAAACCATATTTTATTTTTTTCCAAAGAACAGGAGATAGTTGGAAACCTACCAAACGATCTAGTACTCTACGAGCTTGTTGAGCGTTCACAAGATCAATATCAATGGTTCTTGGTGAATTGATTGCCTTAGTAATTGCCTTTTTTGTAATCTCATGAAAAACAATACGTTTTGTATTATCATCTTTCAATTTCAAGGTTTCATACAAATGCCAAGAAATAGCTTCCCCTTCACGGTCATCATCCGTTGCAAGCCATACAGTTTCTACATCTTTAACTGATTTTTTTAAATCCCTTACTACTTCTTTTTTATCCTTTGATACTTCATAAGTAGGTTGGAAATTATTTTCGACATCAATGGCTTTATCCCCTTTGGGCAAGTCTCTAACGTGTCCGAAACTAGACTTTACAATATAGTCCTTTCCCAAATATCCTTCGATGGTCTTTGCCTTGGCAGGAGACTCCACTATGACTAAGTTTTTTGCCATAATTTTTTGATTCTTTTTCGCTTTCCGTGAAATATTTCTTCGTTTTCTTGAAGCAACTTTTGTTTCAAAAAAACCAAATATGGATATTTTTTTTCAATATTTGCAACAACAAGTTTCTTTTTTAATACAAGACAAAGTAAAAAAAGACTGGTAGCTGTCTTGGTTTTTTGTCTGCTAATCAGTTATTTGTAATACAACTTTTAAGCTTAAAAAATAAAGTGAAACAATTATTACTTATTCGTCATGCCGAGGCAGAAAGTTCACATGGCAAAGACTTTGATCGTGCACTTACACAAGAAGGAATTTATACAAGCCTGAAGGTAGGGATAAAGTTACAAGAAAGAGATATTAATATTCAAAAGATGGTTGTAAGTTCTGCTTTGAGAACTCGAATGACAACCCAATACTTAACAGAGCGTTTAACTATAGAGGAAGAGAATATAGAATACAAGGAAGAAATGTATTTGGCTTCTGTTCGTATTTGGTTGCAAGAAGTTGTTGCTATTGCAAATGAATATGATTGTGTAGCTTTTGTGGGACATAATCCCGAATTAAGTTATTTTGCAGAATATTTGACAGGAGAACAAATAGGGTTGGTAAATCCTTGTACTGTATTAAGTATTCAACTGGAAGTAGATGATTGGGGAGAAACTTCACAAAACATAGGAATATTAAACTGGGAAATTCGCCCAGAAACACTAGACTAAATTTGAAAGGTTATGAGAAAAATATATTTGGGATTAATTTCGATTGTATTACTGCTGACAGCTTGTGGAGATGATGAAGGTTTTGTAATTGGTCGAGATATGCTGTTGAATAATCAAGAAAGTAGAGAATGGACTCTTACTACTGTGAGGAGAGATGGACAAGATATTACAGCAACTTATTTAGAAGAATGTGAGACAGATAATGTATTGACTTTATTCAAAGAAAAATCAAAATATTCGGTAAATGAAGGAGCTACTAAATGTGGAGAAGAACAAATAGCTGAAGAAGGTCTCTGGTGGATTTCTGATGATAATACAGAGTTTGCTTTACTATCTACTACATATTCAACAACAAGAGAGGGAAATATTACAAGTTTGACAAATAATGTTTTTTCCTTTGAGGCACTAGAAGATTCAATAATGACTGAATGGACATATACAGCTAAGTAAATGGCTTATATATAATATGTTAGAAGCTCTTTAGAGATTGCAAAATCTTTGAAGAGCTTTTTTGTTTTTAATTTTTGTATCAGTTTTCAAAACTGAAAGTAAACGATTACGTTAAGTTTTTAATTATATAACAAACCTTTTTTTAAACGATAATTTATGGATAATGCTTCAATTTATGTTCTGAAAGGAACACTGTTTATTATTATGACAGGAATGGGACTTTCTTTGACACTTGATGATTTTAGAAGAGTGGTAAAGTTTCCTATGGCTGTATTAGCTGGCTTATTAAGCCAAATTGTATTGCTTCCCATAATAGCTTATACTCTGGCTATTGTATTAAAAGTAGATTCTACCATTGCAATGGGAGCAATGATTCTTTCTGCTTGTCCGGGAGGACCTGCTTCTAATTTGGTGACTTATTTGGCAAAAGGAGATGTAGCACTTTCTGTTACATTGACAGCCATTAATAGTTTAATCACAATCATTACCATTCCTCTAATTGTGAATTTTGCCTTGATTCAATTCATCCCTCAGCCTTCTACCATTGACGCACCTGTTATGGATATCATACAAGAACTAATTATGATTATTGCAGTACCACTAGCTTTGGGGATGTTTATTAATAAAGTGAAGCCAACTTTTGCTCAAAAAATGGACAAACCTGTTCGTATTGCAAGTATGGTTTTGATTGTTGTTGTAATTGCAGGATTGTGTGTAAAGGAAAGAGCAAATTTGGTTCAGTATATTATTGATTCTTGGGTAATGGTACTTTCTATGAATATTGGGACAATGGGAGTAGGTTTTATTTTAGCTCGCCTTTTTAGATTGAATTTAAAGCAATCAATAGCAATTTGTATTGAATCTGGAAATCAAAGTGGGACACTAGCAATTCACATTGCTTCAAAAATTTTGATGAGCCCACCTTTTGCAATTGTGGCAGGAATTTACAGTTTGTCAATGTATTTCACAGCTTTGATTCCTATTTTTGTAGGGAATAAAAAACACAAAGAATTGGAAGAAACTTCAAAATAGAATATGACTATAAATAAAAAAAGACCATTTCCGAAATAGAAATGGTCTTTTTTTATATTGAATTTTGGTTTTAGTGGCTATGACCACCATGTCCTTTTTCTTCTTTCTTAGGTTCTTTAGGAGCTTCTAAACCTAATTTCTCAGAAAGAATTTTATCTAAAGTATGCACATCTAATCTTTTTGCAATGATTTTCTTGTCTTTATCTAATAAGTAGATAACAGGAGTAGAGTAGATGTTGTAATAAACCCTATAGTTGAATTCATTATTTGGTGCATTTGTGATGATCCAATCAAAATTATGCTCATCTAAATATTTTTTCAAAGCTTTCTTGTTGTCATCGATATGTACCGTAAATATTTCAACTCCATGAGGCTTTAATTTCTTATATACTTCATATAATTTTGGTGTTGCTTTTTTACAGTGCCCACAAGTAGCAGACCAGAAATAAAGTACTGTATATTCTGCATCAACAGCTGCTAAAGAGTGCATTTTTTGATTTTTAATAATTTGTTCCTTAGGAGCTGAAATTCCTGTTGTATCTGCTAAAATCAAATTAGGAGCAGACAAACCACAACGACTGTACTTTGTCTTTACAATTTGTTCTTTGATTTTTTTCATTGTCTCATCATTTACCCAATCAACACGACTGTCTTTTGTGTAATATGTTGTTGCCATATGATAGAAAATGGCATCACTCATACACATGATTTGACTTTTTTCATACTTACTTGTAATAGAGATTACCAAGAAACGGAACATATCATAATCATCTCCTGCTCTTCTAATTAAGTCATCAGCTGCTGCATTTACAGAGTCAGGCATTTGAACAACTACAGTTTCTATGTACTGTTCTAGTTTTCCTTCAAAAATAGGTGTACGTAAAATACGACCATCATTTAAGTTGATATTATCAAAATAATGTTTTTTGTAATATACATAACGAGCCTTGTTACGTTTTTTCTCATCAGAGATTTCTTCCATTTCTGGTACTACAATATCTTTCATTGCTCTGAAAAGTATTGCTAAAAATGTGTTTGGATAACTTTTTATGATATCCTCACGATAATCTTCTATTCTTTTATTATATCCTTTAACCTCTTTGCGTATCTTTTCTGCTTTCTTAGATTTTGGGTTCTTTATTGCCTTAATTTCTTCAGAGCGTTCAGCTATTTTCTTACCCAAAGGATTCATGAAGTTCAAATACTCATAAAAACGATCATTTTCGTCAGAACCAGTAACTTTCATGTTTTTTACAAGATTTTCAATGTTTGTATTCATTGAAAAGTGTTGATCTTGTCCTGCAATAAATTCAAACCACCCTTTACCTGGTACAGTGACAAGGTAAATTCCTTCTTTTAATTTTTCTTTTCCTTCAAAGACAACATTACCTTTGTTGTCAAATTTTGCTTTGCTTTGTAAAAGTTTCTTTTTTCCAAAGTGAAAAGCTAATTGTGTTAGTGTATCTTTTACTCCCTCTACATGAACACTGATACGATATCCTTGTTGAGCAAAAGAGCTAATGCCTAATAATAGGAAAAAGGTGATAATTGCTGATTTTTTCATATGCTATAAATCAAGTATTATTTATCCGAAAATTATTTTGTATATGAGTTCTACATCATAAATGTAACCACAAGAACAAGAACGATGCAAAAAGAAGTTCAAATATAATGTTCAAAGAATAAAATTAATAATTCATAGTTAATTTTTCCTTATTCTTAAAAATGGAGTACCTTTGCAAACTTATTGACGAAGATATAGAAATGAATCCATTTGAAACATTAGGAATATCTCAACCAATCGTTAAGGCGTTAGAGGGGTTGGGATTTCAAAAACCAACACCCATTCAAGAAGAAGCTATTCCATATTTATTAGAAGAAAATTCTGATTTTGTAGGATTAGCTCAAACAGGGACAGGAAAGACGGCAGCATTTGGCTTGCCAGTTATTGAACATGTCGACAGAACTCTTCATCGCCCTCAGGCATTGATTTTATCACCAACTAGAGAGTTAGCAAACCAAATCGCTACTGATTTGGAAAACTTTTCTAAATATGTTCAGCTAAATGTAGTAGCTGTATATGGTGGAGCAAGTATTAATGATCAAGTTAGAAAAATTCGTAAAGGAGCTCACATTATTGTGGCAGCACCAGGACGTTTGAAAGATTTGATCAATCGTGGAGCAGTAGATATTTCTACTGTGAAGAAGGTAGTGCTAGACGAAGCGGACGAGATGTTAAACATGGGGTTCAAGGAAGATATTGATTTTATCCTTGATAATACTCCAGTAGAGAAAAACACTTGGTTGTTTTCGGCTACAATGCCAAGAGAGGTTAGACAGATCTCTAAAAATTACATGACTGATCCTCATGAATTAACTGTAGGTAAAGAAAATTCAGCAAATACGAATATTGCACATGAGTACTATTTAATCAAAAATAGTGATCGTTATGCTGCTTTGAAACGTGTTATTGATTTCTATCCAGAAATTTTTGGAGTAATCTTTTGTCGTACTAAAAACCAAACACAAGAAGTTGCAGAAAACTTAATTCGTGATGGTTATAATGCAGATGCTTTGCATGGAGATCTTACGCAAGCTCTTCGTGATAAAGTGATGAAGCGTTATAAGGAAAAGAGTTTACAATTATTGGTTGCTACTGATGTTGCAGCAAGAGGTATTGATGTTGATAATGTAACACATGTTATCAATTATAATTTACCTGATATGGCTGCAAATTATACACATAGAAGTGGTCGTACAGCACGTGCTGGTAAGCAAGGAGTTTCTATTGCTTTGGTTACAATTAGAGAGCAACGTGAGAACATTGGTAAGTTAGAGCGTATTATTCAGCAAAAATTTACAAAGAAACAACTTCCTAATGCAGAAGAGGTTTGTCAAAAGCAATTGATGCATACAATTAGCAAAGTACAGGAAGTAGAAGTAAAGGATGAAATTAAACCTTATTTGCCTGCTGTAGAAGAAGCATTAAATGATTTGACAAAAGAGCAATTGATTGAACGCTTTGCTTCTTTGGAATTCAATAGATTCTTGGATTATTATGAGAATGCTACTGATCTTAATGTAACAAGTGGTAAGAGCAGAGATAGAAATAATCCAAATGCTACTCGTTTCTTTATTAATGTAGGAAGAAAAGATGAGTTGAATATCAGAGATTTTGTTGATTTGGTATCATCTGTAACAAGTTTGCCAGGTAAGACAATTTCTGAAATTGAATTGAAAGATTCTTTTTCTTTCTTTGAAGTGCCAAATGAAAATGCAGGAGGTTTAGAAAAGCTTTTTGAAGGTTTCTATCACAATAATAGAGAAGTTCAGGTAGAAGTTGCTAATAACAAATCTGGTGGAGGAAGAGATCGTAAAGGCGGAAACCGAAACAGACGTTATGGTAACAATGGTGGAAATAGAAATGGAGGGTATGATCGAAGAAGAAATGATTCTCCAAGAGGTGGATACAACAGAGGTGGAGGAGGAGATAGACCTCGCAGAGAAAGAAGAAGACGTTCATAAAAACGTTTCATAATAGATAAATTAAAAAGCCCTTCATTTCAAATTTAAATGAAGGGCTTTTTTATGCTTTGAAGGATTTTATCTTATTCCTTTTCTTCTTTTGCTTTTTGAAGGGCTGATCTAAGTTCCTTGATAAGGACTTCTGCCTTTTCTAATGCACGTTTTAATTTCTTTTGCTCCTCAATCATTTTCGTTTGATTTTCTCTTAATTCTTCTTCTTTTTCTTTTAGTTCTTGTGCCACACTTTGAGATTCATTAAGAAGTTCATGCGTTTTTTCAGATGATTTTACCGATAGTATAGAAGAAGCAATGCTTTCTGCTAGTTTTTCAATGAACTTGATTTTATAATCTTCAAATTCTTTGAAAGATCCTAGTTCTAAAACACCTAATACAGCATTACCAATTCGCAAAGGAACAATCAGTACATAACCTGCTTTGGCTTCTCCTAAACTTGAAGAGATATTTGTGAAAGTAAGAGGAGTATCTTTTAAATAAATTGTTTCTCGTTCTAATGCTGCTTGTCCAATAAGACCTTGTCCCATTTTGAATTTTGTTGGGATGGTCTCATCAATTTCATATGCATAGCTTGCAGATAACTCATAATAATTTGTTGTGTCATCATGATCTTCATAGCTTTCATAATTCACAGAATATAAACCTCCATGATGTGCGCCAACATATTCAACAAGTGAAGAAATCAAACCTTGTCCTAAGGTTTGCATATTTTCAGCGTACTTTCTCAAAACTTCACCATGAATGGCTAAACCTTCAGAAGTCCATTTTCTTTCCATATTCTCACTTTCTATCTTAATTAAGCTTTTTCGCATAGAAAGTAAGGCTTTACTTAAAACATCTTTTCCTCGTTCTGCTTGGAAAGAAGCATTTAAGTTTCCTGCTCCAATTTCTTGAGCAAATTGAGTTGATTTTTTTAGACGTTCAACAAGGTTGTTGAGAGCCAATGTTGTGTCATAAATTTCATCACGCCTTTTATAATAAATATCATCAGGGAATTCACCTTGTGATAAACTCATCATACTATTCCTAATCTTGATGATTGGATCTAAGAAACTATTGGCAAATAATGAAACAACAATGATAGAAATCAAGATGATCGCAGAACATAAAAAGATCAACAATACCCTTAAATTATCAATGGCAATAAATGATTCTTTATGATCTATTTTTGTATAGATTCCCCAATTTAGTTCAGGGATATAGCTCCATGCAACATCAACATAAGTATGTTTGTAATCCAATACTTTTGCTTCAAACCCATGTAATTCATGTCTTATGCTATGTTGTGCTGGAATGGCAAAGTCACCTCCAATCAGGAAGCGCTTTTTGATTTGTTCATGAGAATGTCCTTTTATTGGGCTAATAAATTCTACAAAATCTTCATTTTTTTGAGTTAAGATAGTTTCACCCGAAATCCCTAGTCCAGTTGTATCGTTAATACTTTCATAAATAGGTTCAAGTTTCAATTCACAACCAATGATAACAGGAGCTTGATCTGTTCCTTCTTCTTTAAAAGGAACAAGAGCCATAACATAATATTCATTATCAAGTTCTTCAGAAGAATAACGTTCAGTATAGGTGATTTTTTCCTGAGCCTTTACAAAACTTAGGTTATCTCTATGAAAAATGTACTGATCTTTGTTGTTGAATTGGTGACTACTATGAGTAGTGTACAATAGTTTGCCTTCAGCATTCACTAATAAAATTCGGTTGAAAGAATGGGCTTCTTTTAGTGAGATTAAACCCTCTGTAAGGATATAATCAGCAATATCTAATTTGTTGGTTAAACTATTATTTTTCGTGTCTTTATATAAGTTTTCATTAACAAAGTAGATGGATTTTTTAAGCTCTTTGTAATGGTGTATCTGGTCTAATGTTATTTGAACACTTTTGAAATAAGCATTGATTTTTTCAATTTTTAAATCATTAATAACATGTAACTTTTCTGCAATGCGTTTTTGTAGTTCGTCTCTACTGACATCAAAGACAGTATAGCTTACCAAACTCATCATAAAAAGCAATAATAATGAGATGTAAAAAATAAGTTTACCTCTTATACCAATGATATTAAACTTGAGCAAAACGATAAAATTTTAAGCTGAAAACGAACTAAATATACTCATAAAATCTAAGATTTAGTTTTTTTTTTGAATGTAAAATCTATTTTTGTAAAAATTTGTACATTTGTATAATTGGGATAAATCTAAATTTTAGAAAGATTTTATGGGCTTATTAGAGAAGATTAATCTAGTGAAAGAGTTTCATGAGGCATTTCATGTTGAAAATGCTTCTACTCTTACTGCTAAATTATCAGAACAAGACATGTTGCTTAGGCATCGCTTACAAGCAGAGGAGAATGAAGAATATCTACAAGCTTGTAAAGAGGAGAACTTGGTAGAAATTGCAGATGCATTGGGAGATCAGCTCTACATATTATTTGGAACCATCCTAAAACATGGGCTTCAAGATAAGATAGAAGAAGTGTTTGATGAGATTCATCAAAGCAATATGTCAAAGCTTGATGAAAATGGTCAGCCAATCTTTAGAGAAGACGGTAAAGTCATGAAAAGTAATCAATATTTTAAGCCAAATATTTCTGAGATTTTGAAATAAACCAAAAGAAAGCTTCTAATTGTTGTTTACAAATAAACTTCAATTGGTATATAAATAAGAATAATAAAAACAATATAAAGCATAAATCAATAATATAATTATGAATAAGATACGGTTACTCGTTTTTTTATTAATATCCTTAGCTTTAGGGTTAAGGGCCTATTCTCAAGGAGAGGCCAATATTTGGTATGTTGGGAATAATATCAAAATGGATTTCTCTGGTGGTGGTGATCCTGTTGTAAGCAATGGTATTACAATTGGTGGTGATCTTACAGAAAACTCTACAGCAATTTCAGATGCAAATGGAGATTTGTTATTTGCTGTGGTAGGTAACAGAGTTTATGATGGGGCACAAAACCCTGATTTTGCTTTGCCAACTACTACTTGGGATGTTTCACAAGGGACAATTGTTTTTCCAGTTCCAGGAACAACTGATAAATATTATCTATGTGTAATGCAAAAAGGTACAGGTGCCACGACACCAATGTCGACATATTATGAGGTAACAGTTACAGGTACAGGTGCAAATAATATTAGTGTAGTAGCTGCTGGTAATTTATTACCAAACTTAACTGAGGCACAGGCAGGTGTTCCAAAAGTGAACCCTGATTTTTCAGTATCAGATGATTATTGGTTGATTACACATGAAAAATGTAATAATGACTTTGAGGTGTTTTCTGTAACAGCTAGTGGTATTTCTTTGTCATCAACAGAATCAACAGGTCCTCAATTAGTATGTGACGCTAGCTTTCCTCCACAATATGATGAAATTGGAGTGATGAAGTTTAACTCTTGTTATACTCAAATGGCATATACAATTGGAGGTCGTGTTCAATTATATGATTTTGATGCTCAAACTGGAGGATTAACTTTTATAAATGAAATTACAAACTTATCTCAACCTTATGGTTTAGAGTTTTCCAATGATGGATCTTTTTTATATGTTTTGATTGGTCAAGACAATACAGTTCCAGGTAAGATTTATTCAATTCCTGTAGGTGCAGGAGGATTAGGTGCTGCCAATGATTTAGGTTCTTCTGCCGGTATGAGAGGAGGACATCTTCAAATAGCTCCTGATGGTAATATTTATTATGCTGTTCCACAAGCATTTGGTAATGCAGGAAGAGGACAAGTTGGTCGTATTGTTGATGCTGATAATGGTGGAGTTTTAGAAAATGACTTTTATACTGCAACAAAGCAAGTGTTTGGTAGTTCTGATGAAGACCAATGGGTAAACATGGATATGCCTACTTTCTTGAAATCATTAGTATCTAGTATTGCAACTTTAAAGATTAATGGAGAGACTCCTGAGGCAAATAGTGTTTGTTTAGGTGAAACTGTAGATTTTGAAATAGAAATTGATGGTCAAGGAGTTGCTGGGGTACAATGGAATGCTTCTGGCTCTAATACAGCAACACAAACAGGAGGTGAACAGTTTTCTATGACAATGAATAATGCTGGTTTGACTACAATTACTGTAGAGGTAACAGATGATTGTGGAAGATCAAGAGATTTAGAATTCGAAATTGATGTTGTTGATTATGTAGATGCTGATGCAACAGTAGACTTGAGTACATGTCCAAATCAGACATTAACAGGTACAAGTACAAATTCTTCTGTTACAGATTATGAATGGTATGATGGTGATCCAAATAATGGAGGTAATTTATTATCAATAGGTCCAGACTATCAGTATACAGGCTCTGGTGATGTTTGGGTACAAGCTACAGGTAAAGTAGAAAGCTTTACAGATAGTAGAGCAGGAGCAAATTTTGGTAATGCAGGTAATACAACTGTTATTGTAAATGAGGAAATCAATATAGCAGAGGTTAAATTTGAGGCTTATTCATTTAGTGCATCTTTTGCTGGACAAAATTGGACAGTTGAGCTTGTTGATGCAGGAGGGAGTGTTGTTGGTAATCCTGTAACAGGAACTTTAACAGGTCCACAATCAGAAATAGTGACTGTCAAAGGAGATGGGTGGAACAACCTAGCTCCAGGAACATATACATTAAGATATTCTGGTGCATGGAATTTTGTGGAAACAGTTTCCGGTGCATATAATGGTGGAGGAAAGATTAGTGCTGTTGGAGGTAGCTTCTTTGGTATTCTTGCTCAGCAAATAGAAACTTTACCATGTGTTACAGCAACTCAAGTAAATGTTGGAGCTTGTTGTAATGTTCCTGATGATATAACAATCACACAAGGAGCTGCAGCAGATTTATGTGCAGGTAATGATCTTACTCTAACAACAAATACACAAGCAAACACTTCAGATTATTTATTTGCTTGGTTTAAAGATGCTGATCCAACCATTATTTCTAATGGAGGAACGCAAGCTGGTAATGTAAATAAGTTAGATTACACGGTAAGCAATCCAAATGATAATACTACAGATGTTGGAGGTACATATACTATCATTGTTGTAGATAAAAATGAACCTACTAGTCCAAGTTGTAGAAAAACAGCTTCAATTGATATTACTGATTTATCTGCTCCAACAGCTTCAAATGCAGGAAGTGCAGCTACAGTTTGTGCAGATAATACTACATTAGCAGGAAATGCTGTAGCAACAGGAGAAACGGGAGAATGGACAGTTGTGAGTGGTTCAGGTACTTTTACAGATGCCAATGACCCAACTACTACTGTTACTGGAATTGGTACAGGAGATAATGTTTACAAG
>JAAEPT010000150.1 GCA_024232295.1 Cytophagales bacterium | reverse complement strand
TTATTTATCAATGGTATTCCAACAGTTATTATTGAGTGTAAAACGCCTTCTTTGAGTGGAACAAAATCACCAACAGAATTAGCCATAGAGCAACATATTCGGAACTTTAGTAAAACAGGAATACGCTCATTATATGTATATTCTAACATGTTGTTAAGTCTTGCAACCAATGATGGGAGTTATGCAACAACAGGAACATCCAAAGAATTTTGGTCAAAATGGAAAGAGCAATTTACTAATACAAAAGCAGAAGAAAACTATACAGAAGCTTTAAAGGAATTAAAAAATAGACCATTAGACGAGAATACAAAAAAAGACTTGTTTTCTGACCGTTTTCGTTATGTGAGAACTTATTTTGATGGATTAGAAACAGAAGAACGTCCATTAACCAAACAAGATGAGTTACTTTTTAGTCTATGCCGTCCAGAACGACTATTGGATATGATCAGAAACTTTATTTTGTATGATGATGGTACAAAAAAGCTTTCAAGGTATCAACAATATTTTGCTGTTAATGATACCCTAAGACGCATTACAAAACATGATAGTGAAGGCAAACGAAAAGGAGGAGTAATTTGGCATACACAAGGAAGTGGAAAATCCTTAACAATGGTTTTATTGGCTCAAATGATTGCTTCTTCTGAAAAAATTACGAATCCAAAAATTGTTTTGGTAACTGATCGTGTGGATTTGGATGATCAAATTTCAGATACTTTCAAAAAATGTCAAAAAGAAGTTTTTCAAGCCAAAACAGGAACTCACCTTGCTGATTTATTGAAAGATAATAATGATGCAATTATTACCACAATCATCAATAAATTTGAAGCAGCAGTCAAACAATGCAAAGACCCTTTTGAATCCTCAGACATCTTTGTTTTAATTGATGAAGGACACAGAACACAATACGGTTCTTTTAATGTGAATATGCAAAGAGTGTTTCCAAAAGCTTGTTTTCTTGCCTTTACAGGAACACCATTGATGAAAAAAGAACGCAGTACAGCAGATAAATTTGGTGGCTATATTGGAAAACCTTATACTGTAAATGATGCTGTAGAAGATGGGGCAGTTGTACCCTTGTTATATGAAGGTCGTCATAACCTTATGACACTGAATGAAAAGCCGATCAACCGTTATTTTGATCGAGTTTCTGAACCACTTTCAAAATATGGAAAAGCTCAACTAAAAAGAAAATTCAATACAGTTGATCAATTAAATAAAGCTGATCAAGTGATTGAAGAAAGAGCATGGGACATTTCAGAACATTATGTTGACTTTTTTCAAACAAATGGAGATGCCTATAAACCAAAAGCTCAATTAGTTGCTCCTAATATCAAGACAGCCTTATTATATAAGCAGTATTTAGACAACATTGGTAAAGTAAAATCAGAAGTGATTGTTACCCGTTCAGATCAAAGAGAAGGCACAGAAGATGGATTTTACCAAGAGAATCCAGAAAAAGAGCGTGAAGATAAATACTTCAATGCCATGATTGATAAGTATGGTGATTTAAAAACCTATGAAAAAAGTATTATCAATCAATTTAAGAAGAGGGATGAACCTGAAATTATCATTGTTGTAGCCAAATTACTTACAGGATTTGACGCACCTAATAATACCGTTCTTTACCTATGTCGATCACTCAAAGAACATACACTTCTTCAAGCAGTAGCTCGTGTCAATCGTGTATATCCAGGAAAAGACTATGGCTATATCATTGATTATTATGGTAATTTAGAAAATCTAGATGAAGCATTAAGTACTTATTCAGGTTTAGAAGGATTTGATCAAAAAGATTTAGAAGGCTTACTAACCAATATTAACGAAGAGATTAAAGAATTACCTCAAGCACATGCAGATGTATGGGAAATTTTTAAAACACTCAAAGGAAAGAATTTTGAGCCAACAGCTTATGAAGAACTACTGTCTCCAGAAGATGTAAGAAATCGTTTTTATGAAAAGCTTAGTGCTTTTGCTCGATTATTAAAAATGGCATTATCATCTGTTGAATTTGTGACAAAAACAGAAGAAAAGATCATTGATACTTATAAAAAAGACGCAAAATTCTTTTTAAAACTAAGAGTAGATGTAAAAAGAAGATACAATGATGATTTATCCTTCAAAGAATTTGAACCTCAAATTCAAAAGCTGATTAATAAGCACATTACAACGGAAGGTGAAATTATGAAAGTGACTGAACTTGTAAATGTTTTTGATAAAGAAGAAAGAGAAAAAGAGGTGAAAAAAATAGCTGATCCAGCAGCTAAAGCAGATCATATTGCAAGCCGAACAACCAAGGCTATTAATATGAAAATGCAAGAAGACCCTATTTATTACCGTAAGTTAGCTGATCTTATCAAAGAAACCATTGAAAACTATTATCAAAAGCGTATTGATGAAGCTGAATATCTTCAAAAGGCACAAGAATATGAAGATAAGTTTTTTAATGGAAGATCAGATGGAGCACCAGAAGAATTAGCAGATAATGAAGTAGCTTTAGCCTTCTATAATTTCAGTAAAAGTGTTTTTCAAGACGAAGAATTACTAAAAGGAAAATTCCATATTGAAATAAGTTTAGCAATTGACAATAACATCACAAGTCACATTCATCTGAATGGTGTAAAAATGGTTGAATGGCATAAAAACCAAGATATTACAGGTAAGATCAATATTGAACTTGGGGATGTAATTTATGATTTACTTCAACAACATGAATTAGAAGTTAATTGGGATGAAATTGATCACCTAATTGAAGAGTGTTTAAAAATTGCCATTTTAAAGTACAAGTAATGGAAAAAGTACAATTAAAATATGGTAACTCAACTATCCATTATGATTTGGAGTATGCAAACCGAAAAACATTAGGAATAAAAGTACATCCAGACAAAACAGTACAGGTTATTGCACCTTTGGGATCAGATCCAGAAAAAGTAAAAGAAAAAGTCTATTCAAAAGCTGCTTGGATTATGAAGCAGCAAGACTTCTTTCTTTCATTTGAGCCACAAACACCTCCTAGAAAGTACATTTCAGGTGAAACACATTTGTATTTAGGAAAACAATATCGTCTAAAACTTGAAACAAGTACAAAAGAATCAGTTAAACTTCAAGGAGGAAATATTACAGTTTATTTAAAGGATACAACCAACAGTAAACGAGTAAAAACATTGATGGCAAAATGGTACAAAGAGAAAGCTAAAAACCATTTTGAAAAACTATTTTCAGAATCTCTTACCATAACCAAAGGATATTACAACAATGAACCTGAATTAAAATACCGTTGGATGGACAAACGTTGGGGAAGTTGTGATAAAAAGGGAACAATTCATTTAAACTTAGAGCTTATCAAAGCTCCAAAACAATGCATAGAATACGTAATTATTCACGAAATTTGCCACATCAATCATCTCAACCACAGTACAGCTTTTTACAATCAATTAGAAAAGATATTTCCTGATTGGAAGAAAGTAAAAGATAGATTAGAAAAAATCATGGTTTAATATCTTTTTTTAATTAAACATTAAAATCAATTAAACATTAAAATCAATTAAACATTAAAATCAATTAAACATTAAAATCAATTAAACATTAAAATCAATTAAACATTAAAATCAATTA
>JAAEPT010000149.1 GCA_024232295.1 Cytophagales bacterium | reverse complement strand
GTTAACATCTACTTTGATTAGTACTATAAATATCTAACTAAAAGTAAGATTGTTTTGCTGTAAATCAGTCAGTTACACAGTTATGAAACCTAAAACTTTAAATCACTTCACATTTAACTTTTGTTAAAGAAATTAAACACAGTTAAAAATATTTAATAAAGAAGAGGATTTCTTGTGAAAGAAATCCTCTTTAACTGTATAGTAATTTAATAATTATTCACTCAAGAAGAATTTGGCAGATTTTCTTTTTTTGATAGGAGAATAGTCCATAAAATTAAGACTTTTGGTTGCAGAGCGAAGTTGAAGAATCCTTTTTCTAGGTTTATAATTACTCAATCCCTCAGAAATAACTACCTCAAATTTATTAGCAAGGATATCATGAATTGGATAATCCACAATCTCTGAACCATTTTGAAAAGTTAGTTTTTCAATCGGATAATAACCTTGTTTGCGATAATATTGTATCAAATAAGTTCTTCGTTTTGATAAATTATTATACTCAATGTCTTTTCTTTTAAAACGAATTATTCCCTTTTTATCAGGTTTTATGTACTTTTCTTTTCCATTAATTGAAACCAAAATATCTCGAATAGGATCTCCTCCTTTGTCTTTTACAGAAACTTCTACATAATCAGAGTTTTTGACACGAGAAGATTTTACCAAACGATTTACTTTATCTCTCAAAAACAAGGTATCTCCTTTTTTCTTCCAAGAACCTTTTTCTTGGAAAGAGCGACCATAACGAAAAAGTGTGTAATTGTATTCAAACTTACCATTTGAGTATAGAATCAAATTATAGAAAGATTCGTGTTCTTGTCTTCCATATCTTTTTTGAGCCATTACTCCTTTTGTATCCGCATTGACCCACAGCACAGCAAGACTCAATAAAAACACCAATATTACTTTTGTACCTTTCATGATATTCTATAATATCTTAAATTCTATTCTTCTATTCTCTTGACGACCTTTTTCAGTGGTATTAGGAGCTACAGGGCGACTACTACCATATCCTTTGGCTACTAATCTAGTTTTAGCAACACCATTTTTCAATAAATACTCTACCACTGCATTTGCTCTTTTTTGAGATAAACTCACATTCACATTGGCATCTCCTACATTGTCAGTATGACCACCTATCTCTACTTTTAGTTGAGGGTATTTTTTCAACAATTTTGCCAAACGTTGTAATTCTGCATAAGAAGTTTGAGAAAGCTCAAAACTTCCAGAAGCAAAGAAAATATTATTCAATACAACCTTAGCTCCTTTTTTTGCATTTACTAAGGTAATTTCTTTGACTTGTTTTTCAAAACCTTTTGTAGCATCTAAATACACATTTTCCGAATGGAATAAATGTCCTTCTTTCTCAATCGAAATACCATAATTTTTTCCTGCGGGTAAACTTACCATATATTCACCAGTACTACCATTTGATTTGAACTTGGCAACTACTTCATTTTTTTCGTTATCAGTAATGGTGATATTCGCTTCTATGGATTGGTTTGTCACAGCATTTTTCACATGTCCCTTTAGCAAAGTCAAAGCTGGTTTTTTCTTGGAAACAGGCATGCGAATCGTATAAATATCTTGCCCACCAAAACCTTCTTTTTTGATAGAAGCATACATTCCAATACGACCATCAGCAGACAATACAAATGAGAATTCATCATTTGCTGTATTGATAGGATATCCTAAATTCTTAGGCTTTGACCATGTCTTTGTTTCCTTGTTATAAATTGTCTTAAAAACATCAAAGCCTCCCATAGAAGAATGTCCTTTTGAACTAAAATAAAGCGTTTTGCCATCAGGGTGAATGAATGGACTTTCTTCATCATAACGAGTATTCACAGTAGACATTTTACTTGGCTTTGACCATCTACCTCCTGCATTTTTTCGACAATAATAAATGTTGCTATCTCCTCCCTTTTTTGTAATTGTCTTTCTCACAAAATAAAGTGTCTTTCCATCTGGAGAAATTGATAATGAGGTTTCTCTTTCTGGTGTATTGAAAGGCATAGGTTGTGGTTCTGTCCACTTGTCTCCATCCAATTCAGAAAAATAAATATCTCCACCATTTGTTCCTCGAAACAAGTACATAGTTTGTCCATCTGGAGAAACTCCAATACAGGCATCATTACTCTCTGTATTAATTGGTTTGGAAAGTAATTTGGGGCGAGACCAACCACCCAAACTATAAGATTGGTAAACATCTTCTGGATTTACTGCTCCTACTGCTCTAGCTCTCTGAGAAGTAAAATAAAGTACTGAAAAGTCAGCATTGGGCTTTGGTAATACATCATGATAAGGAGAATTGATCACTCCACCAATGTTCTTAATCACAACCCCTTTTTTCTTCTTTTTCATGAAATGCTCTCCATACTTACATTCCAAAATTTTCTTGGAAACAAGTCTTTTACGAGCATTGAAAGGATCAGATAATTTATAATGTCGTTTTGCCTTTGTAAACTGATGCAATAATTGATAAATCTCTGCTTGGGTATAATGCATAGAATGTGTCCAATCTCCCTTATGCTGTTCTTTGGCTATCTGAAAGTAAGCACCAGCCATTTTCACATCACCAACTTTAGCACAACAAATTGCCATTTGTAAGTTCAAATAAACATCATCTTTGTACTTAATCAGAGCTTTCTTATAATAACCAGAAGCTTCCAGGTAACGCTCTCTTTCAAAAAGTAAATCTGCTGTTTTGATATCCTTTCGACTTTGAGCAAAAACATTTACTACAAATAATAAAGAAAATAAGAGTGAGAAAATTATGCGCATGTTTTATCCTTTCTAGTTTATGGATGAGGGATATTACAAAAAAAAGACCACAAACGGAAATTGTTCTGTTTGTGATAATCATTTTCATCAAATTCAACCTGTAGAGACGATTCGTAAATCGTCTCTACAAAATGCATGGAACAAAAAGCTCAAAAATAATATAAAAGTACTTTTAAAGAGTCTTTCACCACTTAAATGTACTATCAATTATTGTGTATTCTACCTTTGCTTTCTTAAATGCTTCTTGAACACTTTTCTTTTGTTGTTTTATGGAAAACTTATTCATTCTCTTAATCCATTTTTTTGGATATTTAGGTGTTTTTGCAGTAAAAAAGTACGTCTCCTTTCATTTCTACTCAAACATAAAGGTAATCTTGCTTCAATCATTTTCCATTTTTTTCGATTACAATTTTTTCTAAATAAATTCTCCAACTCTACATATGAAATATATGTATCTAAAGACATATAATGCTCATAAGGTGTTGTTCGAAATACATTGTGCTTCGATGGGGAAATTATCATAAAATAAAATGTATAATAATCTTCAAATACTTGATAAATTTCTAAAGTATCATTATCTGATAAATTTTCACTGAACCCTAGTTTTGGGGATAATCAAATTTTCGATGACTCAAATAAACTTGAGCCAATGAACCATCATATTTTAATAATTGATTATCCAAAATAAAAAAATAATATGGCTATTCAAATTTCTCACCATACCCAGACACAACTGTCCCCATAACCTGTTCCTCTGTAATTCTGTAGGGATTTTGCCTCATACAAGAAACATTGATAACTAAAAACATCAATAGTAATAATACCATATTAATGTTCTTTGATTGGTTTATTTTTATTCTCTTCATTTAATTACTTAATCTTTTATTACTACATAGGTAGTGTTATAACATTTACTCCCTATCAAATATAACAAACAACCTTTGAACATAAAAAACAAAAAACTCCCCACCTTTATCACACAAGATGGGGAGTTTCATTTGTAAACTATTTTTCTGATTATCTGATTCTATCAACAGAACGAACCAAATCTTCATCTTTCTTAATAAAGAAGTTCGCGACTCTAATAAATAAAATTGAGACAAAAAAGAGTATCGCTGAAATACCAAATGGAGCATCTATTGGATTTGGCAATGCTTGTTTAGCAGCTTCCACTGGTATGAAGACAGCAGCTAACATAACTCCCAAAATAACAAAGTTATTAACCATGTTCAATTTCAATTGTAATACTCTATTATTGTATTGTAATAATGTAAAACCAGCTAGTAAAATAGCTACACATATTCCAACAAATAGGTAAATATGAGAAGATAAAACACTTGTCTTCTCCCCCACTATTTTCTGAATTTCAAAAACATTCACAATAAGTGTTGTTGTTGCATCTTGCGTTGTAAAAATTGGAAAAGCAGCTGTAAGTCCTAGACAGACGATTGCCCCCAATAAAAACAAGGATTGTACTCTTTGTATCATAATAATACTTTGCGTTAATTTGCAGACAAAAGTAAGAATTTATCCTAAATTTCATAAGAATTGAGATATAAAATAGACGTAGCTTACAAGGGAACAAAGTATCATGGTTGGCAAATTCAGCCGAATGCAATCACTGTACAAGGGGAATTAGACAAGGCATTGAGTACTTTTTTGAGAACTCCTATTGAGACTTTGGGAAGTGGTAGAACAGATGCTGGAGTGCATGCTCGCCAACAAATTGTACAATTTGATGTAGAAACGCCTGTTGATGAATTTCGATTTATGAGAGGAATAAATGCTCTTTTGCCTCATGGTATTTTGGTAAAAAGTATTGAACAAACACATGATGAGTTTCATGCTCGATTTCATGCCACTGCACGAGCTTATCGTTATTACATTAGCAAATACAAAGATCCTTTTGGAGAGAATCAATGCTATGTATTTCCAAAAGAACTGGATATTGAAAAAATGAATGAGGCTGCCAAGTGCCTTTTTGACCATATCGATTTTGAATCCTTCAGTAAAATCCATACAGATGTCCATACATTTAATTGTACAATTATGGCTGCTGAATGGACACAAACACCTGAAGGCTACGTCTTTTATATCAAGGCAAATCGCTTTTTGAGAGGGATGGTACGAGCAATTGTGGGAACTTTGTTGAAAGTGGGTCTAGGTAAAATGAACAAAGAGCAATTCAACACTGTTATTTTGGCTAAAAATCGCCATGAAGCAGGAGCTGCTGCTCCAGCAGATGGATTATTTTTGGAAGAAGTAAGCTATCCCAACGAGGAAAAATAATGACTGATATTAAAGGAAATAAATTCGATCTACAAATTCTGAAACGCTTGTTTCAGTTTGTAAAACCTTACATTTGGCAATTTTATGGTCTAGTATTTCTTACCATTGCCATTGCTATACTTGCCCCTACTATTCCCTACCTTATTTCCTACACAATCAAACACCACATTAGTTTAGGTGATTACAATGGTCTATTGATGACTGTCTGTTTGATGTTTGGAGTTTTGTTTCTTCAAGCCATTCTTCAGTTTACCAATACTTATCTTTCTAGTTGGTTGGGACAAAATGTAATTCATGACATTCGTATTCAGCTTTATCAACACATTTTACGCCTACGCCTCAAATTTTTTGACAACACACCCATTGGACAATTGGTGACAAGAAATGTTTCGGATATTGAGACCTTATCAGAAGTATTTACACAAGGGATTGCAGGAATTGTTGCAGAGCTCTTACAATTGATTGTTATTTTGTGTGTAATGTTTTATTGGAATTGGCAACTGACACTGATTAGTTTATCAACCCTTCCTTTGCTACTCATTAGTACTTATATCTTCAAAGAAAAAATCAAAACTTCTTTTAGCGAAGTAAGAACAGCTGTTTCTCGCCTCAATACTTTTGTTCAAGAGCACGTCACAGGAATGAATGTGGTACAAATCTTTAATACAGAAAAAAGAGAGTACAAGAAGTTTACAGAAATTAATGAAGGACATAGAACAGCTCACCTTAAATCAGTAAAATATTATTCTATCTATTTTCCTGTAGCAGAAGTAATTTCAGCCATTGGAATTGGTCTTTTGGTATGGTATGGAGCAAGAGGAATTGTAGAAGGCTTTGTAAGTGATGTCTCTACCTTGATTGCATTTATCATGTTCATTAACTTATTTTTCAGACCAATTCGCTTGATTGCAGATAAGTTTAATACGATTCAGTTGGGAATTATTAGTACTGAGCGTATCATTCGTTTGTTGGATAGTGAAGAGCATATTAGTGACTCTGGGAAACATACTTCTACTAATTTATTAGGTGATATTTCCTTCAAAAATGTATGGTTTGCTTATGTAGATGAAGAGTATGTTTTGAAGAATATCTCTTTTGATGTAAAACAAGGAGAAACCATTGCATTTGTGGGAGCTACAGGAGCGGGAAAATCATCTATTATTAACCTACTCAATCGTTATTATGAAATTAATAAGGGAGAGATTTTTATGGATGGAGTAAATGTGAATGACTATGAATTGAAAAACTTGCGTGAAAATATTGGAATTGTGTTGCAAGATGTTTTCCTATTTTCAACAAGTATTCGAGAAAATATTACCCTTGGAAATCATGATATTTCTGATGAACAAATTTGGAATGCTGCTGAACTAGTAGGTGCCAAAAAGTTCATGGAAAAATTACCAAATCAATTGGATTACAATGTACAGGAAAGAGGTGTTTCACTTTCTGTAGGACAAAGACAATTGATTTCTTTTGTTCGTGCTATGGTTTATGATCCTAAGATTTTGGTGCTTGATGAAGCCACTTCTTCGGTAGATTCAGAAACGGAAACAATGATTCAACAAGCAATTGAAAAAATGATGAAAGGACGTACAGCAGTAGTCATTGCTCATAGACTTTCTACCATTCAAAAGGCTGATAAAATTATTGTATTGGACAAAGGAGAGATCAAAGAAGAAGGAAACCACGAAGATTTATTACAATTAGATGGTGGTTATTATAGACAATTACACGAAATGCAATTTAGCTAACTCATGAAAAAATCTACTTGGATATTAATTATTGCTTTTCTACTGCTATCACTAGGAGGTTATTACCTATCAAACGTAGTAGAAAGTATCCCCACTAATTTTGAACAAAAAAATAACCAAACCTATTGGTTGTATGGAAACCAATATGCTGGAAAGATCAAAGAACAGGCTTTCGGTCAAATGTTTGATAAAGCTGAAAAAGTAATCAAAGAGAAAAAGCTAAATGCTCATGCTGGAGCTTTGTACCAAATAGATACAACAGTAGTTAATAAGTATTATGTAAAGGCTTTTGTGGGAATTATTAGTAGTGATTCTATTGTCAATCCAGATCCGTCATTAACTCTAAAGAAAGTTACCTTTGATAAAGCTCTAGTTGTGACACAAGAAAGTAATCGATTCTTTAACAATATTTATAATCAAGTCATTGATTATTTAGAGAAAAATAAACTAAGCAAAAGAAAAGATGATCAAGTAGAACTAGAAATCTACCTCAAAAAAGATAAAATTCAAGTAGTTTTACCTCTTGAATAAGAGTTTATCCATTAAAAATACAAAGCCTCAATACTGCATTAAGTATTGAGGCTTTTTTATTTCAGGAACATATCACATTTTCCTATCGATACACATGTAAAGTTTTCAAAAACTCATCATTATTATAAATAAAATAAATCCCTACTTCCAATAAATCACCAGTTTCACCATCTCCTCTCCAAACAACAGGAGCCTCTAATACTTTTACAATTATTCCATGTTTATTCACAATTTTTATTTCTCCCTCTTGATCAAAATTAATTTCTGTAGGAGTATCATAAGTATTGGGAATCAAGATATATTCTTCTTCACAATCTCCATCTATCAAAATATTAAAAGTATAATCTACAGGATGTGCACATTCATATTTATCTATCAAGTTTTTGATCAAATAGCTTCCATGTGAAAAGGAAAGTTTTGAAGCAATATCATATGTTGTAACTTCAAAGTTATGTTCTATTTCAAAAGAAGAGTTTTGGTAAGGAAAATCAATCAAATCTAGTTCTATGCTGCCTTGATTAAGTTCGTCACAACTTTCAGAATGAATACTCTTTACATAATTGTCCAAGGAAAAGGCTTGTGTATCTACTAAGAGAACAATAAAGGAATCATCTTCAATACAATATTCTTTTACTACTGGACGATTACCAATTTCTCCTGTATATAGAGAAGTTTTTACCTCACTATATATGGTGTACTCACCTGAATAACTATTTGTATTTATTTCCAAACTTCCCTCAAATTTATCCAACAGAAGCCCTTCACTTGATAAAGTATAATTAGAAATATAATATTCTGGAACTTGGTGTTTAGGAGATAAAACCTCTTCCTGCATTCCACATACAATTGACTTTGAATAATTCAAATTGATTCTATATTCACTCCAAGTATCAAATTCTTTTAGGTCATTTGTTTTGTAGGTGATTACTTGTTCTTCACCATTCAATATAGGATTAAGAAGAATTTCGCATGTTGGAAGTTCTGATGAAATATTCGCCCCCAAAAGAATAATTTTTTCTCCTTCTATGGCTCCTTCTACATCGTCCTCTTTTCCATAAATTCGAAACCCGATTGTAGATGTTGGGTTCTCAATAATGTTGGCACCTCCTACACAGTATAAAGAGTCTCCCCTCTCTACAAAAGCACCCAACAAATAAGTATTATTATTTCCAAAAACAGAGGCTGGAGAACTGAAAGATATTACCATATATTCATTGGTGGGTACCCTTCTAAACCAAGAAGCTTCGGCATATTGTCCTAAAAGTAAGAGTACTATGGACAGGATAATGTGTTTCATATTTCTAAAGAAATTAAAAATAAGTGGCTAGTTTTTTATCTCTTAAAAAAGACGGAGATGAATGTTGAAAAAGAGTGTCTGCTTGATTAGAAATTAATCTTTTAGACTTTGTGATGTGTAGTACAGAAAGAAACAACATGATAATAAAGGCTAGATACAATAAGTATAAGGTAGAATTAGATGATGTCATACAATTTATTTTTATGTCTATACACCTTGGTATCAGACGAAATCTATAATTGTAAACAGATATTTCAAATAATTTTACTCTTCAGAAAACACTAAAAATCAAATAGTTAAAACAAAAAAAAGCACTTGTATTAAGTGCTTTTTTGTTTTTAGTATAATTACTTCGTTTATCGATAGACATGTAAGTTTTTTAGAAACTTATCATTGAGATAAATAAAATAAATTCCTGCATCTATTTCTTTTCCATTATCTCCTTGACCATTCCATGTTGTTGGGACACTTAGTGTTTTTATCACTGTACCACTTTTATCTAAAACCTTCAATTCGCCTTTCTCTTCAAATAAAATTTGAGTAGGAGCATTATTTACAGAAGGCATTAATAAAAATTCTTCTTCACAGTTTCCGTCTATTGGAATTGTGAAAGAATAATCAGCAGAATATTGACAATCATTACTATCTATTACTGATTTTATCAAATAATCTCCTGCTGACAAAGGAATTTCATCACTATCAATCACATAATTTTCTGTGTCAAAGTCTTTTTCTATTTGAATGGAATTAAATGAAAAACCATTGGTATCTAGTATTAATTTTCCTTCTTCACCATCACAACTTTGTGGAGTAATTTCTTGAATATAATCATCAATTGTAACCGTATTTTGATCAGATATCTCTAAATCAAAAACATCTTCTTGAATACAATAACGATTAAACATACCATCTACTTCCACACCACCTGTAATAATTTCAAGCTTGAGCTGATATTCTCCAGGTAAGCTCAGAGATGGATTGATTGCACCAGTTGATGGATTTAGTACTAAATTGTTTGTATTTACTGTATATTTGGTCACCCCATAAAAAGGCATATTGCTAATCCATTCAGGATTAATTTCTTCTTCTGAGCCACAATAAGTACTTTGAGGGTACTTCAATTCAATACTTCTTTCACTCCATGTAGCAACTCCTTTGGTTGCATTTTCTGTATAAGTAATTGGAGTACGTTTGCCCCCTGCTACAGGATCTAGTCGAATTTCACAACGAGTAGGGAAAATAGACCCTCCAATAAAGATAATTTCTTCGTTAGGTAAAGCCCCATCATTTATACTATCATTACCATATACTGTCATCGAAAAAGGTGATGGTATTGATCCTATTACCCCTTTCACTCCTACACAAAATAATGTATCTGCTCTCACTACAAATGCACCTACAGAGAAGTTAGTTTCCGAAACAAAAACCTTTGAAGGTGTTTGGAAAGTAACTGTCATAGGTTTTGAAGTACTATAGGTTCCTACAAATCTAGTTGCCCATGAAGTTTGCACCAATAGAAAAAACAGTATGTATGTAAATATGTGCTTCATACTTTTATATCTAATAAACATCATACTGGTAAACACTTTTTGCTTTAAAAAAAGTAATGTAATTGTATTTGATATCCATCTTGTTGTATTTGAGAGAAATAACGATGATAACCTAAGCCAAATTTTAATGCATTGTATCGTAAACTTAGTGCTATTTGACTCAAATTTGTATTTCTAAATCCCACATTGATTCCATATCGTTTGTCATAATTGTATTTAACGCCCCAATACACAAAATCATCTAATTTTCTTCTGATACTGTATAAGAAAGTAGGTTCTATTTCTGAAAACAAGGAAGTTTTAAAAGCATAAGCTCCATACAAGTTTAGCTCTTCTCCAAATGTAATTTGTTGCTGAAGTGGTACAAACTCAGAGGGAATCAAATTATGTAAAGACAAACCATACTTCAAATTATTTTGCTCTACATATCCTCCAAAACGCCAATCAAAATTCCATTCTGAACTCCCTCCATAAAACTGATTGGCCTGAAGAACATAATTATTTACTCCTGCCCACATTCCTGTAGTTATTTTCACTTTTCTATTATCTACGAGAGTATAATTCATGGAAGCATTTAAAAAAGTTAAGGATGAATAACGTTCTGCAATTGCAGAATACACACGACCTCCAAAAGCCATTTTTGAATCCTTTTGCTTACCTACTCCATACAATTCAATATTTCGAAATACCTTCTGAGGACCAAAAAAACTCTCATAAGTTGAAAGTATTTCTCCTTTATCATCATCAACAGTCAAGTAACCTGGATTCACCAATTGATAATTACTTAAAAACTGATAATAATAGCTTTCATTTTGAAAAACTTGTGCAAAAGTTTTCGTAAAAGAGAGAAAATAAAGTATTATGTAAATAAATTTTTTCAAATTTTTGAGAAATGAATGTTTACTATCTGTAGGGTCAAATAGATATTCTAATAAGTTGAAGGCAAAAGATAAAAATATCATAACTCTTATCAAACAAGGAGAGAAAAGAAAATCTATCCAATACCTATATACTGAATATTCTGATAAAGTAAAGTCCATGATTAGAAACCGTGGAGGCAATCAAGAAGAAGCTCAGGATATTTTCCAAGATGCAATCCTTGTTTTCTACCAAAAAGTACTAGAAAATGAATTAAAGGCAGATAGTTGTAATATTGGAGGGTTTATTATGAGTGTATCTCAACGCATGTGGTACACCAAAGCTTCACGAAAAGAGATGATGAATCGCCATCATCAAAATCTTAGAGCTGATGAAAAAGTTTCAACGAATTATGAATTTATATTTTCTGAAGAACGACAAGATCTGATGAAAAAGATTCTTGGCATGATGGGGGAAAATTGTCGAAAAATTATTGAATATGTAATTTATGATGATTTATCAATGAGAGAAATTGCTCAAAAAATGCAATATACATCAGAGGATGTTGTAAAAGCGACTCATTATCGTTGTCGTCAGAAACTAGCCAAACAACTTAAGGAAAATAAATCTTTCATTAAATCCACGCTAAACCTTGATGAATAATATTGACAACTACGACTTATTTCTTCGTCATTCTCAAAAAAAACTATCTGGAAAAGAGTTAGCTGATTTTTGTGAACGATTAGAGAATGATAGTGCTTTTCGCAATGAATTTGAAGAGTATGAGTTTTCCAGACAGTTTTTTGTCCAACAAGAATTATTTGAAGTAAAAGATATTCTAAATGAATTAGAAACTTCTAACCCTCCTAGTGGCAATAATAAGTTTTGGCTAGGTGGTTCTATTGTTTCTTTGTTAATCTTGACAGGGATAGGAACCTATTTCATTACTCAAGATGAGAAAGAGCCCATTACTATAGTAGAAAATGTGACTCCTCACAATGAAACATCAACTGAAGGGATTCATAAAAACAAGAATACTGTTGAAGAAGCTGATAATACAGTAACAACTCAACCAACACCAACTCATAATTCTGAACCTTCTGCTAGGAAAACTAAAGAAACTGTAAAGGTTAAGGATACAGCTACTCACACAGTCAAACTAGCACAAGATAATCCAATAGATTCTGTAACAAATTCAAAAGCACCAAAGCAAAGAGAAATAGTTACTGCTAACACAACTGTAAATACTCAAAATGATCTCGCTCCTACATTAGATACTAACATACCATGTCCAAGCATTCAACTTTCCGTAAATACTACAAATAGTTGTGGGGATGATGCTACTGGAGAAATTAAAATCAGTAGTATACAAGGAGGAAAAGAACCTTATGTTTATCTACTAAACCAAGAAGAACAAAGCTCTAATGCATTTACAGATTTAGAAGTTGGTACTTATACTATTTTGGTGAAAGATGTAAATGGTTGTGAAACTTCACAAAATGTAAGAATCACCGAAAAAACATGTATTGACGATCATTATGAGTTTACTTATAGTTATCAAGATTCTTGGGTAATTCCTGTTTCTAAAAATGGTAAATTTTCTTTGTACAGTAGACAAGGAAAGCAAGTGGTTACTTTGAACCTAGAAGAAGATGTTGAAATAGAATGGAATGGTCTGGATCGAAATGGTAATCAATTACCTACAGGCTTATATCCATTCATCATCGAATTAGAAGGTGAACGATTAACGGGAAGCATTAGCATTTATCCTTAAAAGCTTAAATAATAAACATATTATCATTCAATAAAAAACCTCCATCTTACAATGGAGGTTTTTTTAGGTTAAACTACACTTGAATAAAACTAATTTCTATGATTACTAAATAGTAACTTCTGTCTAATAAACTTTTGGTGTTTGTGTTTATTTGAATAGCCTGATTCATATCTTTATCAAAGATAGATAATAATGGTAAACACATTTATAAAAAAAAATAAAATTATTTTTCACGGTCTATTTTAGAATTACCACAAAAAAAGGATTAATCCACTAAAAAACAGTAGACTAATCCTTTTTTATTAACTAATAAGTACTTACTTATTCAATGATAATTTTTCTTTGATAAGTCTTTGATGTTGTATTCACTTGAATGAAATAAATACCTTTACTGATACCAGCAAGATCAAATTGACTTTCAAACCCAAAGTGTTCTGCAATTACTTTTCCAGTAACATCTACAATTCTCATATTTACTACATCAAGATCTTCTGAAGCACTTACAGAGAATCTTCCATTTGATGGATTAGGATATACTGAAACCAAAGATTCTGCGATTGCATCAATTCCTGTACAAACTTCAACTCTTAAATTTGCCTCAACCTTTTCACTAGCACATTCAAATCCAATTGTTTGTACTTCCCAGTTGTATAAATAATAGTAATACTCCTCTCCTGCTGTAGAAGAAGTAATTGTCACATGATTACCTACTTGGTATGGATAAGTAAGATCAACATTACTTCTAAATAAGTTTGCTCCACCTGCAGAAAAACCTAATTGTAAATCTTCTCCCACTGGCAGTTCTAAATTTAGATCTAGTATTGATTCTCCAGCATTTACAAAGATTGTTTTAGTATCAATGATTTGCTCATCTGCATTTCTTAATTCCAAAACTCGCTCTCCTTCTTCCTCTGCAAAAACAGTCACTGATGATAAAATCACAGGCTCAGTCACATCAAATACTAAATAATATCCTCCTCCATGAATCACACCCATAGCTGTATCAATTGCTAAAACACCACCATTTGCTCTTTCAATTGTTGTTTGGTCTACATACAATGTCACATTATCAACAGGAGAATCAATCACATATTCATTTCCTATTCTCACAGCAATAGTATCTTCCAAATTTTGATACCATCTCACTTGACCATTCACATCTTCTGCAACCAATGTAACAGGACTTTCATCACCAGCACAAACGGTAGCATCTGCTACAAATGGAGCTTCTGGTATTTCAATCACCTCAGCCTCTACTGCTACTCTATCTCCTACACAAACAGGGAATATTTCTTCCACTTCCCAATTATATAAGTAATAATAAAAAGCAGTCGGATCTGGTGCTGTAGAACCCGTAATTTCTGCTAAACCATCAAGAGTATATGGGAATGTCAGATCAGTATTAGAACGATATAAATCAGCTCCTCGTACAAAACCAATCTTATAACCAGTTCCAGCAGGAATTGTAATATCAATATCTATTTTTTGCTCACCATCTTCAATGTTAATCACTTTAGAAGTAATCAATACATCATTAACATCTCTAAGTTCTAATGTACGTTCTTTGGTACCCTCTGCATAAACAATTGCTGATTTCAAACGCATTGCTTTCTCTACATCAAACACCAAATAGAAACCACCTGCATGATTACCTCCATCTCCAAAAGTATTATCTTGAGGTCCTACAAAATCACTAATACCCTCTGTTCTTGCTTCAAGGTACAATGTTGAACTACTTGTTAAATCTAATGATACATCATCTCCTGAATATTCAGCCTCCTCATCATTAGCATTGGCATACCAATAAAGTGTTTGATTATTTGATTCTGCTCTGAGAATTACTTGACCTGGACCACAAGAAGGAGTTACCAAAACATTTGGTACTTCTGGCTTAGCAATGACAGTAACAGCAAATGGAGAAGATTCTCCTACTGCATCTCCATCACTCACTACAACTGTATAGTTTCCAGACTCGGTAGCAATGTACCTTGGAGAAGTTTCATTGGCAATTGTCTCACCATCTCTTTTCCACTCATAGGTGTAACTAACAGTTGCTTGATTTTCAACAGTTGCTGTTAATTCAACCTCATTTCCTTCACAAAAAATGAAATCTCCAGAACTTGCAATTGAAGGAGCTAATGCACTTCCATACATACCACTTTCCCACATACCTCGACCATAAGTACCCACACGAATTGTCTTAGAAGCATAATGAATTTCCAATTCATTCACAGTAGCATTTGGCAAACCAGAAGAAAATGGTAACCACTCTGTTAAATTATCATTTGTATAATAAACTGCATTTCCTGTACCTACATACAAACCATTATTGCTTTCTGCATCAAAAACCACACAGTTAGCACCAGAAACTGGTAAGTTCATTGTTTTCTCTACCCATGTACTACCACCATTTGTAGAGACATATACTCTAGAACCAGAACAAGCAATGGCTACTCTCTGAGGATCATTAGGATCTACAGTAATGTAATTAACATTCCCTTGAAAATTACTAATAGAAGTCCATGAAGGGTTATTATTTTGTCCATTAGTAGTTACCCACATATTACTTCTTCTCGCAAGGTAGATATAGTTGTTATTTGAAGGAGCAACTGTTAATTCGTCAATATTACCTCCAATGTTGATGCTATTCGTTAAGTTTGTCCAGTTATTACCACCATCATTACTTCGGTAAGCATTTGTATAACCTACATAAATTTTGTTTCCATCAATTGGATCCATTTCGAATGGAGTCACCCAATTACCATTAGATTCAGGAGCAGTCAACCCAAATCGAGTTTGGCCACCATTTGTACTTTTATTTAGTGAACCATTTTGTGTAGCACCATAAACGATATTTGGATTTGTATGGTCAAAAAAGCACTCCATACCATCTGCACCCAACCAAGACAACCAAGTTCTTGATTTATTTTTCATGATGTTTACTCCATTATCTTGAGAACCTCCAATCATTAGTTCTGGATCACCTGGGAAACCACTAATTCTATAGAATTGGTGAACAGCTAAACCACCTAAGCTACTTAAGTCTGTATAATTATCACCATTATTAGTTGATCGATAAATACCTCCATCAGTACCTGCATAGAACACATCATTTACACACAACATTACCTCCACATCTGCATGAATATAAGAAGGATCATTTGCATTGCTCCATTTTGCTAATTCGACAAAAGAATTACCTCCATCTAATGATCTATGATTGTTCATACCTGCTACATGAATCTCCTCAGCATTTGTAGTAGATGCCATGATTGCCATATCTCTTCCTGCTTGTGTAAAGTAAGGAGGATTTTGTGCATTTCTTCTAGTGAAGCTTTCTCCAGAGTTATTTGAGCGACTCAAACTTCCAAAAGAACCACCATCTGCTTGCACTACATAAACATAATTAGGATTTGCAGGTGTAACAGTCATTCTCATTCTTGCATTTGCTGTTAAACCAGACATTTTTTGAGCGAAACTATCACCTCCATTTGTTGATTTGAAAAATGTTCTTCCACATGCATACACTATACTTGGATCATTTGGCTTGTAGTATACATCTTCTACCGAAGTAGTCAATGTTCTTGTGAATGAATTACCATTATTCGTTGTTTTCCAAACACCATTACCAGCAGAAACCATAAAAGTACCTTGTTGAGTGGGGTGAAAAGCAAATCTTCTGGCATTGCTTGCACTCGAACCTGTATTATGAATCTCTGTCCAACTATCCCCTTGATTCGTTGACTTTAAAATTCTACCTGCACTATTTAGTGCATACACATTATTATTATCAAATGGATCAATACCTATGGCAAAGATTGAAAGATTGCTCATTTCATCACCTAATGGCTCCCATAATTGTCCACCATTTCTTGTTCTCCAAATTCCTCCTCCTGGTGAACCTGCAAAAATTAAATCTTGGTTATTTTCTTCTACAGCAATTGATACAATTCTACCAATTCCTGGATTCCAACCAGAAGTTCTCTGCCATGAAAAAGGTCCTAATTCACTCCAATCTCCTGCAAAGTCAGAACGCTTTGATTTTGTACGATATGATCGATCAAATCTTCTCTTTTCATTTAAAATCTCAGAAGGTGATGGTAAATGACCATTATCATCCATGATTCTTTCTGCAAAGTACTTCCAACGTTGGTATAGCTTATACCCTGTTCCTTTGCCTGTACCATGTGTAGCATAGTACTTTTCGGCTGTCTCAACAACCTCATAATAATTCACATTTTCACCTTCTGTCAAGGTGTACCAATCTTGGGATCGACCTTCTGTGAAAGAAAACAAAAACACTACTACTGCTGATAGAGTAAGTAGTGATGTTTTCCTCAAATCTTCAAAATACTTCATTTTGGAATAATTTTTTTAAGTTGATTTATGTTTGTTTGTAGGTTTATCAAGTATCTATCATATTAGTAAACACTTTTTCACAAAAATTGAATCTTTTTTATAAAAAATAAAACTATACAAAGAATACTGTTTACTAAAAAATTTTACATCTAATAGTAGAAAGATGAAAAATCATAAACAAAAAAGTAAAAACACTGATAAACATAAATCTCTTAGAGAGTAAAAAATGTTTTTTAACTCATCACTCTTTCAAAAGAGTGATGAGTTAAAATTAATATGTTCTATTTCACCTTACCACTTGCAAATTTGTATGAATGTCCCAAAATAAATTTGCTTACCTCAAACTCTTCTTGATTTCTAGGTGCATACATCATGATCATATTAGGTGGTAAAAAACCTCTTTTAATTAATGGGTGCCATTCACCCCATCCCTTATCAATAATAATTTGTGCATCTTTTTCAGGAAGTCCCAAATGTAAACTATAATCAGGGTGTGGATGAAAGTGAGCAAACTCTGTATCTGCCATAAATGCATTACAAGACTTACAAGTATGCTCTTTATCCATGAACATTGCAACAGCTCCAGGTACGGAAACCAAACTCGGTTTTTTATTAATATTTGATAATTTAAAAGCCCATTCTTCCAAACTTTTAATATACGAAATATCCTCAGGTTGTTGATTTAATTGCATGTGAGGATTGGTGTTAGTTGTTAAAGGACGTTTGCCATTTCTTATGGGCATATTATCCAAAGTAATTGGTGTACTCATAATATTATCTTTTGCGTAAAACTCTTTTGATCCAGAAAGAATTATGAAAACCAAGACAATACATACTACCGTAATTTCTTTTTTAGCTCTCATTATAAAACTTCTATTTTATTTGCTCCTTACAAAGGTCGAGAACTAATTATTCAAAAAAATTAAAGTAGTTTAAGAAAAGAAAATTATCCTTTCTTTTTTCTGCGTATCATACTCAAAAATTCTGGTGTTATTCCTAAATAACTTGCAATGTGTTTCTGAGAAATACGTTGAGATAAATCGGGATATTTTTTCAAAAAACAATCATAACGTTCTTCAGCAGTATATGATAAGTTCTGTAGAATTCTATTTTCATGTGAAAACATTGTATTGCGAAATAAAACCCTTGTATACTCTACAAAAGCTGGAACTTCTTGAATCAACATATCCCAATTTTCTCTAGATATTGCCAATACTACTACATCTTCTAGTGCCTGAATATTAAACGATGCTTGTGTTCTATTTTTAAAGCTTTGCAAGTCACCAAACCACCAATTTTCTTCTGAAAAGGTAATATTGTGTTCAACACCATTCAAATCATAGATATATGTCCTAACACATCCTTTTAATACAAAATAAACTTCTCTGACACTATTATTTATTTCTAATAAATGTTCTTTTTTAGAAAACTCTTTTTCAACAAACTTATCACACAAAAGCTTCAAACTAGTATCTGAAACCTCTACTACACTTTTGATATGTTTAGATAATTGTTCCATAACATTTAATTAGACAGGGTTAATAAAATCTAAAGAACCAACATCAGGAATAAAGTCATTCACTGAATGTTGAATACTTTCTACCAAAGACTTTTTTAGCGATTTTTTCACAAAAAACTTATGTGTGACTAAACCAATTGAACGAGCAGGAATTGGTTTTCTAAAATTCACTATACTCTCTAATGCATTTTCATGTAAAGAATGAATGGCTAAGTGAGGTAAAATTGTAAGTCCTTTTCTTGCTTCAGTAATTCGAATGAGACTTTCTATCGAACCACTTTCCAATTTCAAATTAGCTTGTTCTTGTTTTTTTTTGCTTGATAATTCACAAATGCTGTATATCTGTGTTCTTAGACAATGTCCTTCCTCTAGTAAACATATCTTTGAAAAATCTAGCTCATCAGGAGATAATCCCCTATCATGTTTGTCACCTGTGCAATCATATACAAAAAATGGCTCATTGTAAATCGGTGTTTCTTCCAATTCCTTATTAAATAAAGGGAGTGCTAAAATTCCTACATCAATATTCCGAAAAATAAGTTCCTTCTCTATTTGTTCAGTAGTCATTTCCTTCACAGTAATATTTACTTTGGGAAAATATTTTGCAAAATCATGAATAAACAAAGGAAGTAAATAAGGAGCAATTGTTGGGATAACGCCAATTTTAAGATCACCAACCATCTCTCCCTTAATCTCCTGAATTACATTCCCCAAAAGATCAATTTCGTTAGTAATAATTTTGAGTCGATCAATAATTTGCTGCCCCTCAACAGTTATTGTTACAGGCTTTGTTTTTCTATTAAAAATTCGAATACCGATCTCCGATTCGAACTTATTAATCATGGTGCTCAATGTTGATTGAGTCACACAACAAGTCTCTGCTGCATCTTCAAAATTTTTAGAATTCACAACAGCTAATACATATTGAAATTGCTGAATATTCATATAAAGAAAGATAACAATGATTATTGACAACATCAATAATCACATCAATTCTTTAGTTTTTATAAATAAAAAACAAGCTCTACTTTTGAATCAAACAAACACAGAAAGTGATAAAAATCATGGTCTTAAAAGAGTTTAAGAAGATTATAAAAAACGAATAAAGAAATGTTAAATACAGGAATCATCAACTTAAAAGTATTATCAGCTGTAGCAGTAATGTCATTTTTTACTGCTTGTCACAACAATCAAGAACCTAAAACAGAATTAAAAATGGAAGAGAAAAAAAGAGAAGGTGGAGGTTGTCCTTTTGGATTTGATAAAGGACACAAAAAAGAACAAGTATCTGTAGTCAAGAAAAATAAAGACTGGTGGCCAAATAAGTTAAATGTAAATATATTGGCTCAAAACTCTAATCGCGTCAATCCTATGGGAGAGGATTTTGATTACAATAAAGAGTTTCAAAAACTTGATTATGAGGCTTTGAAAAAAGACTTGAATGAACTAATGACCGATTCTCAAGATTGGTGGCCTGCTGATTATGGACACTATGGACCTTTCTTCGTGAGAATGGCTTGGCATAGTGCAGGTACTTACAGAACGGGTGATGGAAGAGGTGGAACACGCATGGGGATTCAACGATTTGCTCCACAAAATAGCTGGCCAGATAATGGAAATTTGGATAAAGCAAGACGTCTTTTGTGGCCAATCAAACAAAAATATGGTGACCAAATTTCTTGGGCAGATTTGATGATCTTAACAGGAAATGTAGCATTGGAATCTATGGGATTTCAAACATTAGGATTTGCTGGAGGACGAGAAGATGTATGGGAACCTCAAGAAGATATTTATTGGGGACCAGAGTCAGGTTGGTTAGAATCAAGAAGATTGAATGAAAAAGGAGAATTGGACTTAAGTATTGAAAATCCATTGGCAGCTGTTCAAATGGGATTAATCTATGTAAATCCAGAAGGACCTAATGGAAATCCTGATCCTGTCGCTTCTGCCAAAAATATCAGAATCACGTTTGCTAGAATGGGAATGAATGATCAAGAAACAGTAGCATTGATTGCTGGTGGTCATTCATTTGGTAAAGCACATGGAGCAGGTTCTACTGATCATGTAGGAGCCTCACCAGAGGCTGCTGGTATTGAAGAACAAGGTTTTGGTTGGAAAAGTACTTATAAGTCAGGGAAAGGAAAAGATGCCATTACTTCGGGCTTAGAAGTAGTTTGGACACCTACACCCACAAAATATAGTCATGCATACCTAAATATTTTGATGGATAATGAGTGGGAATTAACAAAAAGTCCTGCAGGTGCTCACCAATGGGTTGCCAAAGGAGTAGGAGAAATTTTCCCTGATGCCTTTGATGAAAATAAGCGTCATCGACCAACCATGTTAACTTCTGATTTAGCTTTAAAATTTGACCCAGAGTATAAAAAAGTATCTCAAAACTTCATTGATAATCCTAAACAATTTGATGAAGCATTTGCAAGAGCTTGGTTCAAATTAACACACAGAGATATGGGACCAAAAACAACTTATTTGGGAGCGGAAGTACCTACTGAGGAGTTTTTGTGGCAAGACCCAATCCCAACAGTCGATCATGAATTGATTACAAATTCTGACATTGAGAAATTAGAAAAAGCAATCTTAAATTCAGGATTATCAACTAATGAACTAATTGAAACAGCTTGGGCTTCTGCATCATCTTATAGAGGATCAGACAGAAGAGGTGGTGCCAATGGTGCTCGAATCAGATTAGAACCACAAATAAATTGGGAAGCGAACAATCCTACTCAATTAAAAAAGGTCTTGGCTGTATATGAAGAAATCAAAACAAACTTTGATAATGGTAACAAAAAGGTTTCAATTGCGGATTTGATTGTATTGGGTGGAAATGTAGCTGTTGAAAAAGCTGCAAAAGAAGCCGGTATTGATGTAGAAGTTCCTTTCTCTGCAGGTAGAATGGATGCTTCGCAAGCACAAACTGATGCAAGTTCTTTTGATGTATTGGAACCAATGGCTGATGGTTTTAGAAATTATAAAAAGAAAGAATATTCATTGACTACAGAAGAATTGTTAGTTGATAAAGCTCAATTATTGACACTTACTGCTCCAGAAATGACTGTTTTGGTGGGAGGAATGAGAGCCTTAAATGCAAACTTTAATAACTCCAATACAGGAATCTTAACCAAAAGTCCAGGTCAATTATCAAATGACTTCTTTGTGAATTTATTGGACATGGAAACATACTGGACACCTGTAGATGAAGAAAAAGAAATCTTTGAAGGGAAAAATCGTAGCACAAATAAAAAAGTTTGGACAGCAAGTAGAGCAGATTTGATCTTTGGTTCAAACTCTGAATTAAGAGCAATTGCTGAGGTATATGCTACACAACATTCAAAAGAGCGATTTGTGAAAGACTTTGTAAAGGCTTGGACAAAAGTAATGAACTTAGACAGATTTGACCTTACTGTTGATTAAAACTAAGTAAAACATAAAATCTAAAAAAAGCCCATATATTTTGGGCTTTTTCTTTCTCAATACCCTCCGTCAAATTTAAGTGAATATAGCTCCAATATGAGCAATTTGGGTTGAGTTCTCCAAAGAAAAAAATAAGAAAGGGTCATTTTTAATCATATTTTTTATTTCAAAAAGATACTT
>JAAEPT010000148.1 GCA_024232295.1 Cytophagales bacterium | reverse complement strand
GAGATTTTGAATGAACCAATTAATGGAGAAGTACATATCTTGAGATAAAATAATAAAAATTAATAAGAATAGATCATTTAAAAACACCACAAGTTTGAGAACTTGTGGTGTTTTTTTATGTGATAGATGATTTGTAAATTGG
This sequence comes from Cytophagales bacterium, assembly GCA_024232295.1. GTDB lineage: Bacteria > Bacteroidota > Bacteroidia > Cytophagales > JAAEPT01 > JAAEPT01. The sequence goes on along the minus strand of JAAEPT010000148.1, from coordinate 20,671 downwards.
TGTATTGATTACATCCTATTTAACAAAATAAAACAATTAACTAATCTATTATGAGCTCAAAACACAAATACATTTCTATCTTAATTAGCTTTATCATCACATCATTAATTTTTTGTGCAGGATTTAGCTATGTTTTATATGATTTTGATAGCCCTATCCTTCCTGGATGGAAAATCGTTAATTATTTCTCGGATTGGATTGTGATTATCTCTGTATCTACAGTATTAGGTACTTTAGGGATTTTTCATTTATTACACCTTCTTTTTCAATCAATTTTATCCAAAAAGAAAAAGAATATGTAATTTTGTGGTTCATTAAATTTTTCGGTATCAAAAATTTTGCATTTAACATCGGATTAATTGTTGTCCTCAACCTTCTTATCAAACCTATAGGATTATTGGTCGAAATGAAGGTACAAGACAAGATAGGACATGAAGCTTTTGGTAAATATGCAGCCTTATATTCTTTGGGCTACCTATTTATGATTTTCACAGATTTGGGAATCAATCAATACCTAACCAAATCATTAGCTGAAAGCCCTCAAAAACTCAAATCACTATTTCCCTTTGCCTTTGGTTTTAAGTTATTAGCAAGCCTCCTCTTCCCTATTCTTATGTTGGGCTTAGGATATGCATTAGGATACGAATTACAAGACTTATACTTATTAGCTGTTTTGAGTTTTGCTCATGCAATGATTCAATTGGCAAGTTTTTTCAGAGCCAACTTTCAAGGGTTTCAACTTTTTAGTGTAGATGCTATTGCTTCAAATATTGATAAAGTATTACTAATTGTTTTAATCTGTGTTTTACTATTCACAGGAATAAATTTAGAGAGTTTTGTATGGGCTCGATTTGTAGCAATTGCTATTACAGTGTTTATACTAGCAGTAATTATGTACAAACATAAATTGCTATCTCTTCCTAAATGGAAATGGGAAACGATAAAACCCATTGTGATACAAAGTCTTCCTTTTGCTTTCATGACTGTTCTATATTCTATCAATGAGAAAGTAGATCAGGTAATGGTAGAGAGAATCACTTTTGAGGGAGCAATTGTTGATCAAGCAGGAATTTATGCTGCATCTTATCGTTGGCTAGATGCTATCATGATGTATTTGTGGACAATTCTACCCATGTTTTTTGCCAAGTTTGCTCACCATGAAAGCAGTTATGAAGACAAGAAACGTCTTCTAAAAGTAGGAACTGGAATTACTGCTCTTCCTTTATTATTAGTAGGTGGTTTTTCTTTATTCTACGGTGAAAAATTCTTTTTCATTTATGAAAATAGCAGTGTTGTAGAAATGGAAAACATGGTTCTTCTCTTTCAAGTTTTATGCTTAGCACTATGTATTCATGGTTTCTTTGCCATTTTGAGTACTTTCCTCACATCAAATGGACACACAAAATTTGTCAATAAAATGTTAGGTGTTAGTATTGGATTGAATGTTCTACTTAACTTTATTTTTATTCCTTATTATGGGGCTTTAGCAGCTGCAATTGCAACAGTCATTAGCACACTCATAATGTCTATTGCTTATGCGATTTACATTCAATACCATAAGATTATTCCACTACCCTACCTTCAGTGGTTTAAGTCAATTATTGTTTTAGGGATCTACATTGTTTCTTTTTATGGTTTAGTTCACTATACTAGTTTTCATTGGATATTAAATACTGCTTTTTGTACAATAATCTCAATAGCTTTTAGTTTTGCTATCAAACTCATTGAGGTAAAAGAACTCAAAAAATTGAGATAAATGCCTATGCTTGCCCAAACAATAAGAAAAATACTATTTCCACTTTTTATTGTATGTCTGTGTATTGTTCCTTTGTCTATTGAAACGAATTTAGGAGGTATTCTTCCTGCTCAGATTGTTTTCTTGATAGAGCCTATTGCATGTATTTCTTGTGGCTTATTGATTGTACTTAGTATAATCTCTTGGAAAAGCATTCACTGGAATACACTTGATAAACTAGTAGCTTTATATGTTTTTGCTACTTTGTTAAGTACCTTATTTTCTCAAAACACCATTACTTCAGCAAAGTATAGTGTCACAATCATTTGGTACATTTCAGTAGGCTATGTCCTACCCAAATGGTTATTAACTAGCAGAAAAAAAGCGATTAAAATAGGTACAAAATCGTATTTGATAGGTATTTGTTTATTAGCAATTTATGTACTCGTTCAATTATTCCGTTTTGGAATTTTCTTTGAATCATCTTACATTATTTCAAACCCATTTATACCACAAGGACATAGCAACCTAAGTATTGTCTTAGAACCTGCTTTGATTCTTTCCTTTATTCTTTGTCTCTTTTATCCACAAAGACAAAAGCTTTTTGCATCACTCTTTGTGATTTTATTAGCAATTATCATGTATAGTTGTTCAAGAGCATCTTACCTTTCTTTGGGTATTTTGACAGCCACTTCTCTTATCTTTTTAAACAAACGACATAAAATCTATTTCTTGAAACTAGGTGTATTTTCTTTTGCCTTAGGTTTAGGTTTATGGTATGCTCATGACTATGTCCACTACTTGCGTTATAAAGATGCAGATGGTAGTTTTTTCAAAGATAAAAGTTTGTATTATGATAGTAATAACCCAAAAACATACAAACATACAAGTATGTTTAATGAAATTGGTGCAATGGATAAATACAAAAAAGATCGTTCGAATAATGAACGTGTGGAACGATGGAAGGCTGGTTTATCTTTTTGGAAAGAAAATATCTGGACAGGTATTGGAGTAGGAACATACCCTGACAAATATTTGGAAGTAATTCAGCAACAAAAAAATAAAGGTGAGCTAAATGAGCTTCAACTAAGAAGGATGAATATGCACAACCTTTATCTATCATGGTTGGTAGAAGGAGGATTATTGTTAGCATTGGCTGGTCTTAGTATTATTACTTATCTTATTTGGCAAAACATACGATATATTCGCAGTAAAAAATACTCATTGTTTAAGATTGCTCTGGGCTTGTATACACTATCATTTTTATTTCATGGTGTAGGACAAGACTTTAGCCAAGAGCCTCGTGTGATTATCTTATTTTGGATACTATTAGCAATTTATCCTTTGAATCGAAAAGATAACAAAGTCAAATCATCGAAATAAGGTTGATTTTGCTTAAACTCATCAAGGTAAATAATCATATTTTCATGTAGTTTGGCTAATTTGGAGTCAAAGTTTTCTCTTAGGAAAGTATCCAAACGCTCTTCACCAAAAGGCTCATCAATATTATTATTAGTCTCAACAATTCCGTCAGTATAAGTAAATAACAAGGAATTCTTCTCCAAAGGAATAACTTCTGACTTTAAAAATGGAAGTTTAGGGAAAGCTCCTAACATTAATGTACCTGTTTTGAGATGTTGTAATGTATCTTCAGTCAATAATATTGGTGCATTATGCCCTGCATTAATATATTCCATCTCAGCAGCTTTCAAATCAATATTCGCCACAAAAAATGTAATAAACTTCTCACCCTGAGCACTACTAAATACCTGATGATTCAATTCATGAACTGCATCTTGAAGTGATAAGCCTAGATTTGCCTTTTGTCTTGCTAATGTTCTAAAACAAGCTTGAAAGTTAGACATAACAAGAGCTGCTGCCATCCCCTTTCCAGAAACATCTGCAATGCAAAGCATTACTTCATCTTCGCTAATTTCTACAAAGTCATAGTAATCTCCACTTACCATAGAGTGTGGAAAATAACTTGAATATAGACTGATTTTATTATTATTAGGAAGAACTTTGGGAACAAGAAGTGTTTGCACATTCTTAGCAATTTCCATTTCTTTTCGATAGGCCTCTTGCTTCAAATCCCTACGCACTAATCGTTTATTTTCAATGGCCACCATAATGATATTTGCCATGGTTCGCAAAAAAGACATTTTGTTCAAATCTTCTTCACAATTTATCCCATCAACATCAGTCATTAGGATATAAGCCAATGATTTCTTTTTGTGTTGCACAGAAAGAATAAAATCAAATTCATTCAGATGAGGAATCTGATTTTTTTCACTAAAAAAAGTATTTTTCTCTTGTGTTAAATAACCTTCAATTGCCTTCAGTTGATCTGTACCAAAATCTGTATTTTTATTAGCGACACAAGTTGCTCTACTTTTCTCATCTAGTACCACAAAAGCCATTTTTTTAGCTTTGAACATGGTAATACATGTAAAATAAAAGATACGATACAAATCTTGTTCAGACAAGTTGTTATTAATTGCCTCTGTAATTTCTAGTAGGGCACGTATTTCTAACTCTTTCTTATTCATAGAAATTAGTTTTTAGGATCAAAGGCATCTCTCAAACCATTACCTAATAAGTTGAAAGCTAACACCAATATACTGATGCATAAACTTGGAAAAATAATTAAGTGAGCACTTCCTTCATTCGTCATCATTAGGTAACCATCATGTACCATTGTACCCCAAGAAGGTGTAGGTGGTTGCACTCCCAAACCTAAAAAACTCAAACCAGCTTCTATTAAAATAGCTGCTGCAAAATTAGCTGTAGCAACTACAATCATAGGACCCAAAGTGTTGGGAAGAATGTGCTTAAAAATAATTCGAAGATTACTCATTCCTAAAGCTCTTGCTGCTTCTACAAATTGTTTTTCTCTTATCTCTAAAATCTGTCCACGAATCACACGAGCAACCTCTACCCACATGGTAAGTCCAACAGCTACAAAAGCAACCCAAACTCCTTTACTATTCAATGCAAGACTAATGGCAATTACTAACATGATTCCTGGTACAGCCCATACAACGGTCATGATCCACATCATCACATCATCTACCCAACCTCTAAAAAATCCAGCAATAGAACCTATTACAATTCCTACAAACATGGAAATAATAACTGCAATAAAACCAATAGAAAGAGAAATCCTTGTTCCAAATATCAATTCACTGAGTAAATCTCTCCCACTAATATCTGTCCCTAACCAATACCTACGCTCTTCAATATGATTCTCTACAAAGTGATTTATTGTTTGACTTTTGTCTACCTTTTGTACTTTTCCTTTAATATCAAGATAAGAAATAATATTTACTTTCACTTTCCACTTCTTGCCACCTAGTTCGTTTGAGGCACCTGCATACAATGGATAAACAATTGGAATGATGGATTCTGTTCTGGTAATTTTTCCTTTACCTCCCAATACAGCCACACGAATACTAAGACTATCTTTCAAAAAATCATAGCTAAGAATAGGCTCAATTTTGTAAGGAGATTCTTCTCCTACCCACATCTTTACAAAAAAATTAACATCTTCTACCTCCTTGGCTTTTGTAGTTTTCAAAACTAAGGTACTAAACATGGGTGGTTTCTTCTTGATTTCCACAGCACCATCATTGGCATTAGGAGTATCATCTGGCATGATAGCGTAACCCAGAATAGCGACAATACTTGCCAAAATAATAATGCATAAGCCAAAAACAGCAGATTTATTCGCAAATAATCGCTTCTTAATATAATATGATGGAGAATGTGCTGACATAGATTAATATTTTGGAGGTTTCTTATGCCCTCTTTTCTTTCGGAAGAAAAGGTGACTGCCCCATTTGAGGAGAACAAACAATACCAAAAGTACTACAAAAAAAGCTCCGATTGAACCTCCAAAGAATAAAAATATACGAGTTTTCAGTAGAATAAGTGTAAGAATAAAGGTAATCCCTAATAATAAAAATAAACCCCACAATCTTTCGAAACCAGGGATATTATCAAGGTTTACATTTCTTTTGATTAGTAAAATAGTGCTAATCATAGAGATAACGGGAAGGAAATAAACCAAAAAATTAACATTCAATAAATTCCCTCTCAAAATAAACAAGGTATAAGCAGTCAATACTGAACCAAATATACCAGGGATGGATGCTCCATAAATCAGTACTGAATAAATGTATTTGTAAGGGGATTCTTCTCCTTTGTAGCGTGGATGTATGTACTGAAAGATAAAAGCCAAAAATGGAATCGCAATCAAAAATACACCAATGTGCAAATTGTAAGGAGTCAAAGATTTGATTAATTCATTGATTGTCATTTTCTAATTTCTTGTTTTTTCCATTGATAGCCACCAATATTAGCAACTAAGCCAAAAAATGCTACATAATACACATACAATATACTCAAAATTAGGTAATCTAATAAACGAATCTTCTTTCTTAAAAACTTACTAACACAATTGAGATAGAGATAATCTACCCAAAAACGAAAAGCAAAACCTAATAAAAGCCATTGTATGGACAAAATTTCAAAACAGACAAAGATAGGAGCTATTGCCAAAATAAAGTTTAAGAGTAATACTCCTAGAGCGAGTAATGTAATATAATTAAATTTATAATGATTCCATTTACTTGCCCAGCGTTTTCGTTGATGATAAAAGCTTTTCCAAGAAGCTTGAGCTTTGGTATGCACTAAGGCTGTAGAAGATTTCAAAAAATGTACATCTGTAGAATATTTCTCATATATCTTATGCATTAAAAATTCATCATCTCCAGAAGCAATTTTTTCATTTCCTTCATATTGATTTACTTCTTCACAAATTTCTTTGGAATAAGCAAGGTTTGCTCCGTTACACATATTTGGATATTTCATCTGTAAAAAGCTTGCTCCACTTCCTATTAAACTCGCAAATTCGATGGTCTGAATACGTTCAAACCAATTCTTTTCTTGATGAAATGTTACTGCCCCAATGATAAATTTTGCCTGTTTTTGTTCGTAAAATTCAGCATAAGTCTTCAGCCAATCTTTACCAACTCGACAATCACCATCAGTTGTTACAATCAATTCTCCTTGTGCCTTTTTTAACCCTTCTGCAATTGCTCCTTTTTTATAAGGAATTGCTTTTTCTGAAGCTTTTAGATCAAGAATTGTTAATGAAAAGTTGGAAGAGAATCGATTGAGTATTTCTAGTGTATTATCATCAGATTCATCATTAATCACAATGACTTCAAAATGTTCATAAGATTGTTGATTCAAGTCTAATAATAAGTTTTCAATATTTTCTGCTTCATTTTTTACAGGAATCAAAACAGAAATTTGCACAGATGCTTTGTACTCCTTATCTAGTTCAAAAAAAGAAATAGTATTCCAAGACCTAAATAATAAAGTCACGAAAATAAGGTAGGTAAATAATAAAACACACCAAAAACTAAGTATTATCATCTGGAAAAAACTTTAATTTGAGTACAAAGAAAGCTCCCACAACAGTAGGTACAACTATATTCAATAACCAAAGACTTAAACTACTTATTAGTATTAAAGAAGGAGAAATTCCAAGTTTGCTCAAAAAGAAAATGGCACTTGCTTCTCTTACTCCCAAATCACTCAAGAAATTAAAAGAGATGACCAAAGACTTGGTTAGGTATATAAGGGCAATGGCACAGAAAAGGAGTAAGATCGGTGCAGAAACTCCATACAAATACATCACTACAATAAATTGAGTACTAAAGGTCAAGTAACGCAAAAAAGAATAAGAGAGAACTTTTCGATAATCTTCTAAAGTATAACTTTTTATAATTAGTAAGAAACGAATAAAGGGTAATTTCAACTTTTGTAAATAGGTAAATAAATAATTCCTATTCCAATAAGTAGTTAGCAAGAACAAAACAATCAATGCAAAAGAGACTAGGTAAGACCATTCTGTCCAAAGTTCATTCAGGGAAAAAGAACAAGAGAAAACAATAAAGCCCAATGCTCCAAAAAACAACGTTGCTACTAATTGTGCAAAACGACTTACAACCAATGCTCCTACTACTTCACTCCTTCGACTTGCTTTGAGCTGCAATACCCTTCCTGCATAATCACCAATACTTCTAGGAGTCACAAAACCAAAACTTAGTCCTGTAAGCACTCCTTCATAAGCTTCCCAAAAACTCACCTTTTCTATCTTCTGAATAAGGTACTTCCATTTTTGAGCTTCAAAACCCCAATTCACAAATATTAGTAAAATGGGAACAATCCAATAGAATGAAGGTTGTCCCCATGTTTTCTGAAATAATTCATTCATTTCTTGTGTCAAATGAATATTATACAAAAATACATAGAAAATATATCCAACAATTACTAATAAAATTAGTAGCTTTACTAAGAATAAAAAAACTCTTTTTTGTTTCATTAGCACATTTATTCAAGCATGCGTATTCTAAACTCCTCTAACGAACCCGAACGTATTATATTAGGCATTGACCCTGGAACAAGTGTAATGGGTTATGGGTTAATCATTATTCGTAAAGGAAAAATGGAATTATTACAATTTGGGGTAATCCACCTCAAAAAATATCCAGACCATGCACTAAAGTTAAAAAAAATCTACGAACGAATTAGTCAACTCATTGAAGAATATGCTCCTGATGAGATTGCACTAGAGGCTCCCTTCTTTGGAAAAAATGTACAATCTATGCTAAAACTTGGAAGAGCACAGGGAGTAGCAATGGCTGCTGCTCTTGTAAAAGATATACCTGTCAATGAATATGCTCCCCGAAAAGTAAAGCAAGCTGTCACAGGAAAGGGTACTGCTTCCAAAGAACTAGTTTGTAATATGATTTTGAAATTATTAAACATGAAAGAAGCTCCAAAATTATTGGACGCAACTGATGCTTTGGGAGTTGCAATTTGTCATTATTATCAAACCACTGGAGCAAGTCAGATTAGTACAAAAAAAGCCAATAGTTGGGGAACTTTTTTGAAGAATAACCCAGAACGTCAAAAATAGGACATTTTTTCTAGTGGTTTTTAACGAGATTCAAATATGTTTTAAAATAAAAATACCACAACCATGAAAAAGCTAACCACATTTTTCTTTTCTTTCTTTGCTGCTTATACACTGGTCTCTGCCCAAAACAATATAGATACAACAGCAAACAACTGTACTCCTCAAGCTCTTATTGATTCATGTATAGCAGAGCTTGAAAAAGATAATTTTATCAACATTAAGACCTTTACTATACAAAACAAAGAAGGAGAACTATCGGAAATGGAGTTTACCTATACCTTTGCAAAAGGAATCACCTATGAGTATTACATTACATGCTCTGAAAGTCTTGTTGTGACTGTATATGATATGAATAAAAAAAATATTATTGCATCAAACAAAGAGAATCCACATAAGGTTATTTTTGAGTGTAAAAATACAGGAGTTCATTATGTTCATATCTCCTTCAAAAATGGCACTCCGTTCTGTGGAGCCGCTATTTTAGGCTTCACTAAAAATCCTTAGTCCAATAGTATTTATAACCAAGAAGATAGTATAATGTACTTAAAGTATTGCTTTAATACTATTTTCTTTTATCTTAGAGATATAATAATAAAGTCAAATTAAGAAACCTATGGTATTATCTCCCGTAAAGATTGTTTGAACAAACTATCCAAAGATAACCAAAAGGTCATTAAAAAGCCTTCTTTTTAAGAGTTTTTTTGACTATATTATTAACTAAGTTTCAAAACAAAATACTATGATCTTATGAATAAACTAATACTGTTCCTTATTTCGTTCTTTGCAGCTTACACATTTACTTTTGCTCAAGCTGATTCTACAAATGCTGTAACTACTTCTGCTGAGGCAGTGAGTACTCATGATGTTACTATGACTGATTCTACTAGTAGTTCTAGGTCTATATCTATGGCTGCACCTGTTGTTGATACCACCACAATCGCAACCAGTCAATCTTGTGCACCTCAGAACCTTATTGATTCATGTTTGACTCAGTTGAAAGATGATAATTTCATAGATATTAAGACATTTACAGTCCAAAACAAAGGAGGAGAGTCTGAGGTAGAATTTACTTATACCTTTACAGCAGGTACTACTTACGAATATTACTTCACATGCTCAGAAAATCTTATTGTTTCTTTGTATGACATGAATAAGAAAAATCTAGTAGCATCTAATAAAAAGAGCCCTCACAAAATCGTTTTTGATTGTGAAAAAACAGGAGTTCACTATGTTCACTTTGCTTTCAAAAACACTGATCCATTTTGTGGAGCTGCTATTTTAGGGTTTACGAAAAAACGTTAATATAATGATGATAAAAAAAATCTTACTCTTTGTTGGAACACTCTTCTTGAGTTCTGTTCTTTTTGCTCAAAGTCTTGATGATAAAATTGATTTGAAGAATTTCCAACATGAATTTTTCACAAAGGTTCTAGTTGAAAAGGTTAATAAGATGCGTGATTCATTGGGAAAAGCTCCTATTACAGTCAGTACTATATTAGGTGAATCAGCTGCTCAACATGCTAAATTCTTATCAAAAGCAAAACGAGTAACACACTACCAGAAGAAGAAGAAATACAAAGATGCTCCAAGTCGTGCAAAAGCATTTGGTGCAAAGAAAGATTTTGTTTGGGAAAATATGATGGCTTGTAGCATTCATAAACCAACTTATATCACTTATAAAAAAGGAAGTAAAAAAACTACAATCAAAACCTACAAACAACTGTTAAAGTTCTTGTGGGAAGGTTTTATGGCTTCTCAAACTAATATAGATAACATCACTAGTGAAAGAGTAAAAGAAACTGGGATTTCTTTTTTTATTGATACAAAAAAGCAAAAGTTCTTTTTAGTTCAAGTCTTCTCCAACTAAATAAAAATATTATCATAAAGAAGCCTCAAACAGATTTGTTTGAGGCTTTTTTTGATTGTACCTTACTACAATAAACACAAAGGATTTTCTTTTATAGAGTATAACCAAATATTTTTTACTTATGAATTGTCCAAATTGTAACACAGAAATTGATCCTCAGAACATAAATATTCAAACTGATATTGCCCAATGTCAATCTTGTCATCATATCTTCAAAATCTCTGAAAATATAGAGACAATGAATCATGATGGTTTTGATATGGATGACCCTCCCAAAGGCACATGGATCAAACGTGAAATGAATAAAATGGTAATTGGTGTAAGTACTCGTTCTCCTTTTGCCTTTTTTCTAATCCCTTTTATGGTTGTTTGGTCGAGTATGTCAATAGGTGGTATTTATGGTTCTCAGATCATGAGTGGTGAGTTTAATCCTTTTATGTCACTCTTTGGCATCCCCTTCCTATTAGGTTCTATTATTTTTTGGAGCATTGCTCTTATGACAATTACTGGAAAGGTAGAACTAACTCTTGACAAACAAGGGGGAAAGATATTTACAGGTGTGGGAGTTATTGGGATCACAAAGCGTTTTCAGTGGAGTGAAGTCTCTTCTATAGAAGAAAAAGTAAGTAACTTAAGAATGAGAGGAAGACAAAACACTTCACTTGTATTTGAAGGAAAACGAAGAATTTCATTTGGCTATGGATTGATCAGAGAACATCGTCAATATTATTTGTATCGAGCACTCAAACAAATCATTTCTCATGTTAAAAATCATAGAGATTTTCTTCGAAGATAATAACATAAAAAAACCTGCCTTTATTCAAAAGCAGGTTTTTCATTTTTATATTTTATTGAAATCTATCTTTCTGATATCTTAAGACCAGAGTAATTTACTTTACGAGCACTTACATCACGTAACTTCTCTTGTACGTCAGTAACCAATCCCATTTTTGCTTCTTTATCGATTTTGAAAACCACCTGTAATAAGTTTCTTTTATCTCCTAATTTCACACGTTCTTCCTCAATAAACTTAGGAATCCCATCTGCAGAAATAAATACATCATTTACTTGAATACGAGCCTCTTTTCCAAACTTCTCAACATCATTTGGTTTACCAATATGAATATTACTCAAGATATTTACTTGCTCTAGCTTCTGAACTTGTGTAATACGAGGCAAAGAAGTTTTTACTTTCACTTCATTAGGACGAACAGTTGTTGCCACCATGAAGAAGAATAAAAGAATAAAGATAATATCTGGTAATGCAGAAGTAGGTATCTCCTGAGATGTTTTGGTTTTCTTTTTAAAACTTGCCATAATATCCTTATTTAGAATTTAGATGGTTCTGCAATAGACAACTGCATTGGATATGCCTCCTTTGCTTTGTCTAATAACTTTTTATCAGCTTTATCTTCTTTATCCAAAGCCAAATATGCATCTAAAGAAATCCCTAATTCTTTCGCTCTTACTACATGATAAGCAGCTTTCAATTCATCCAAAACATTAATAAACATTTCATAAGATGTACCTCTGTCTGCTCTGTAAGAAACAATTGCATCTTTTGGACTATCTGATAGATCTTTATCTCTACCTTTATTTTCCAAAAACTTAATTGCTTCTTCTCTGATTTGTGCAAGTTCCATTATATCATCCTCTACCAACAATTTATCGCTAGAATTGACAATTACCTTGAAGATGTTTTTATCATTAATCTTAACATCAACAGGTGGTTGGTCTGTCTTTTCAGGTAATGTAAAAGGCAATGCACTGTCACTAACGATAGTAGTAGTCACGAGGAAGAAAATCAGTAACAAGAAGGCAATATCTGCCATTGAACCTGCATTGATTTCGGTAGCTTCACGTTCCTTTTTTCTACGTATCATTATCTCACAACTTTGCTAATTTCACCTAAAACAACTCCTGCCACAGCTAATACAATTAAGATTAATGTAGTTTGGATAAGACCTCCAGATAATTGTACCATATCTGGTGTAGGAGGATTATCTAATCTTTGGTATAATTCAAGAACCTCAGAACTTGCAGCTTTATAACAAGCTCCAAAAATTCCTAATAGTGTAACAACTACAATTCCTGGACGAACCAAAGATTTAGGATTCTTAACTGCTCCAATCAAAGGAAGCAATACTGCTGTAGCTACTGCACCATAAACCAATACATAAGCAAGGTCTAATAGCATATCTACACTGCTAGAATCTTCTGGATCATAAGTAATTCCTGCGATTGCCAGTACTGTAACTGTAACCCCTAGGATAACATACAATCCAAATTTTGTGATTATTTTATATAATTGATTCATAACTTAACGAATGTATAAGTGAGAATTATTATTTCTTATTTTCTTTATAAGCAATCAAAGTATCAACTAACTCGATTGACGCTTCTTCCATTTGACCAACAATAGCGTCTACTTTAGACACACAGTAGTTATAGAATACTTGTAAGATAATTGCAACAATCAAACCTGCTACTGTAGTCAATAAGGCTACTTTAATACCTCCTGCTACTTGATCAATTTTAATATCTCCTTCATTTTGAATAGAGTCAAATGCGTCAATCATACCGATTACTGTACCCATAAACCCTAACATTGGAGCTAATGAAATAAATAAAGAAACCCAAGTAAGACCTTTCTCTAATTTACCCATTTCTACACCACCATTTGCAATGATAGACTTCTCTACTTGCTCAATGCTCTCTCCTTGCTCAGCTCTCAATAAACCTTGAGCAAAAATAGAAGCAACAGGACCAGGTACTTTTGCTACTACATTTCTTGCAGCAGTTACACCACCTTCGCTCAATGCTTTCTTCACTTTTTTCAACAACTTCTTAGTATTTGTAGTTGCTAAGTTCAATGCGATAATTCTTTCAATTGCAATTGCCAATCCTAAAATCAAACAAATCAATACAACTCCCATAAACTCAACACCACCTTCGATAAACTTATCTTTGATTTGTTGAGAAACTTCTTTTGTCTCTTCTACTTGAGGTGCAGCAACTTCTTCTGTAGCAGCAGGTGTAGGAGTAGTAACAGGTTCTGCTTGAGCAGTATTTGAATCTGCTACGCTAGAATCAGCGATTGCAGAATCAGTAGATGCAACAGCGTTTGTATCTACAACTTCAGCTTTTGCTGTAGTATCAGCTCCTTGAGCAAATACAGGTGATGCGAATAATGTTGCACACGCTAAGATTCCAGAAATAAATAACTTTTTCATTGTTTTCTATTCGTTTGAAAAACGGAATTAATTGTAACTAAATTTATTTTTTAACGATAAATACACTAGGCATCTAGGTACTTCTCTGTAGAGAGGAAGGGATTCGAACCCTCGATACCCTTTAGGGGTATACTCGCTTTCCAGGCGAGCACCTTCAGCCACTCGGTCACCTCTCTATTACTTGACAATTCGCCAAATCTCTTATTTTTCCATATTTAATACAAACCCTATTTGTTAAGATATTGTTAATTCTCCTCTTAAGTTCAAAGAAGAAAATATTTTTTGCTGTCCTTTTGGTACATTTTTAAGCACAAACATCAGTTTAGTAAGGGCTGCTTCGGTAGTACAGTCACCACCATTTATGACTCCTATTTCATCAAGAAATTGGCTTGTTTCATAATAACCTTGCAAAACTTTCCCTCCTTGGCACTGAGAAATATTATAAATTAGTATTTCTTGCTCTACAGCTTCTTGCAGACAATCCAAAAACCACTTTTTTGTCATAATATTGCCCGCCCCAAAAGATTCTAAAACCAAACCTTTGATATTTGATCGAAACAAAATATTTCTAAATATTGGTTCTGTAATGGCTGGAAAAAGCTTCAGTACCATTACTGATTTTTCTAACTCTTTATAAACCTTTAACTTTCCATTAGGTTTGGAAAAATAATATTTTGGTGAATAATCAATATTGACTCCTACTTTTGCCAATGATGGATAATTGTCCGAAGCAAAGGCATCAAAGTAGTTTGTTTGTACTTTTGTGGCTCTATTTCCCCTTAACAACACACCTCTAAAATAAATACAAACTTCATGAGGACTTTTTGGAGAAGTCAATAACTCAAAACTTGTTAATAAATTTTCTTTGGCATCATTTCTCAAAGCTCCTATAGGCAGTTGTGCTCCTGTAAAAATAATAGACTTAGATAAACCAGCTAATAAAAAACTGAGAGCAGAAGCAGAATAAGCCATTGTATCGGTGCCATGCAAAATCAAGAAACCATCATACTTTTCATATTGTTTTTCAATGATTTCGACTAAATTCAACCAATCTTCTGGTGATATATTGGAAGAATCTAACAAGGTTGATAATTCAAAAACAGTGATATTGATTGGTAAAAGAGACAACTCTGGAACATGATTCAGAATTTCTTCAAAGTCAAAAGGAACCAAGCTTTTTTCATCGGTTCCCAATTTCATTCCAATGGTTCCTCCAGTATAAATGACCAAAACAGAACTTGTTGATTCTCTTTCTGAAGGTATCTGTATCTCTCTATAATCCTTCATCTATAATTGGAATAAACTTTCTGCATTTTGAGTAGTTTGCTGAGCTACAAGCTCTACATCCACTTCTTTGTGTTTTGCAATCTGGTGAGCAATGATTGGCAAATAAGAAGGTTCATTTCTCTTTCCTCGATAAGGAACTGGTGCTAAATATGGGCAATCTGTCTCTAATACAATTTTATTCAAATCAATAGAAGGAAGTACTTTGTCCATTCCTGCTTTTTTAAAAGTAGAAACCCCTCCTATTCCAATGTGTAGTCCTAAATCTATAATTTGTTCTGCTTCTTCTACTGTTCCTCCAAAACAATGGAATACACCTTTCAAATCATCATCTTGTAGAGACTTTAATACTTTCAAAATTTCATCAGTAGCTTCTCTACCATGAATAATGAATGGGATTTTGTGTTTTTTGGCAAATTCAACTTGTATTTTGAAAGCTTCTTCTTGTTCGGCTTGTAAAGTTTTATCCCAATACAAATCAATTCCAATCTCTCCTACTGCACAGAATTTTCTTTTATTCAACCAATCTTCAACTTCATATAATTGTTTATTGAAATCTTTCTCTACATAGCAAGGGTGGATTCCCATTGTTGCAATACAATAATCAGGATATTCTTCTTCTACTGCCATCATTTGTTCTATGGATGGTAAATCAATATTAGGCATGATAATTTTGGCTACTCCATTTTCTTTCGCTCGTTCAATTGTCTCTCCTCTATCCTCCTTAAATTTGCTACTATAAATATGTGCGTGTGTTTCAATTATCTTCATGATCACTAATTATATTTTCTACCTTTCCATATTACAGAAATGGGAAGACAAAGATAACATAAAAATAGTAGGCTATAAACTACTTGAAAGATTTCATATAAAAACAAGTCCCAAATTATATACTTCTGACCCAAACGAAAGGCATCACGAATGACTACAACACTCTGTAAAACCCATTTGATAAATGCGAAACAAATGGTAGGAATTGGTAGTAAAAATAAAGAAATGGGTAGCACTAAATAATAAAGAAAATGCAAAAACAACAATCCTTTCAACCACCACTTCAATTCTTTGGCACCTTGTGTCCATCGTTTACGTTGAGCTAATAATTCAGCCATCGTGGGCATTGCTTGTGTAAAAGCAAGACTTGTTGTCTCAAAAACTTGTCGAAAAGACCAACCTTTCTGAACTATAGCATGAAACAAAGAAAAATCTTCAGTCACAGAAAAAGGAATGTTTTCATAAGTTCCCACTTCTTGATATGCTTTTTTAGAAATTAATAAATTATTTCCCCAAGCAGTCACTGGGATTTTTTTATCTGATAAATATTTGATCATTCGTTGAGAAAACAACCAATCAATTGATTGTACTATATCAAACCAAGTCCCCTTCTCTACCCAAGTAGTTCCTTGTACAACCCCTATTCTTTCATCCCAAACACTTACCATACTTTCTACCCAATAAGGATTGACTTGAATATCTGCATCAGTCAACAGAAAACATTCACCTTGTGCTTTTTTTGTGAGTTGATTCAATACATTAACCTTTCCTTTCAAGTTTGTGTCTTGCTCAATATTTACCACATGAAATTGTGCATGTCTTGCACAAAATTCTTCAACCAACTGAAAAGAATGATCATTTGAATCATCATCACCTACCCACACCTCAAAATTAGAATATGATTGTTGTGCTAAAGATTCTAAACAAGCAATAATATTACTTTCCTCATTTCTCATAGCAATTAATACACTCACAAAAGGCTGTACCTTATTAGTAGTAGAAAAAATAGTAGGTTGTTTTATACTCAGCAAAAACAGGATAAGTAAAGAAATAAATAGAGGAATGAGAAGGACAAAAATCATGAATATTTTGCTTTTGTACGAAAATAGAAAGAAATACAAACTTTTTAAAGTTCATGAATGTTCGTAATATTGCAAACTTTACATTTATTTTAACCATAGATTTGAATGAGTATCACAAAAGAACGCATTCTTAAGGCATTGGGAACTGTGGAAGATCCTGACCTAAAGCAAGACCTTGTTTCACTAAATATGATTCAAGAAATTGCTTTTGATGATAATAACATTTCTTTTTCTGTTGTGCTGACTACTCCAGCTTGTCCACTCAAAGAGTTGATTAAAAACAATTGTTTGGACGCAATCGATAAGGAATTTGGAAAAGGTATCTCTGTAGATATTAATATGACACATGATGTTACTAAATCTCCACATTTGAACCCAACTTTACCTAATGTAAAAAATATTATTGCTATTTCTTCTGGAAAAGGTGGTGTAGGGAAATCTACAGTATCTACAAACCTAGCAATTGCTTTGGCAAAATCTGGAGCAAAAGTAGGGTTAATTGATGCTGATATTTTCGGCCCTTCAATGCCTGTTATGTTTAACTTAGAGGATCGTAAACCTGGAATTGTAGAGGAAGATGGAAAGAATAAAATCATTCCTCTTAAAAAATATGGTGTAGAACTTATTTCAATTGGGTTCTTAACACCTTCAGATCAGGCAGTTGTATGGAGAGGACCAATGGCTAGTTCTGCCCTTCGCCAATTTATTGGAGATTGTCAATGGAGTGATTTAGACTATTTATTAGTAGATTTACCTCCAGGCACAAGTGATATTCACTTAACACTTGTTCAATCTGTTCCTGTTACAGGTGCTTTGGTGGTTACAACTCCTCAAAAGGTTGCCCTAGCTGATGCTCAAAAAGGATTGGCAATGTTTACACAGCCTCAAATCAATGTTCCTATATTAGGAGTTGTTGAGAACATGGCTTACTTTACTCCAGAGGAATTACCGGATAATAAATATTATTTATTTGGCAAAGATGGAGGAAAGCAATTAGCAGAAAGCACAAATGTACCTTTCCTAGGAGAAATTCCTATTGTGCAAGGAATCAGAGAAGGTGGAGATATTGGATATCCTGCTGTATTGAATAATGATGCTTCATCAGAGGCATTTGAGAAATTAGCAGAATCATTGGCACAACAAGTGGCAATCCGTAACTCTCAACAAAAGGAAACAACGAAAGTAGAAATTAAAGCATAAAACAACTGTGGAAAATCAAACCTTATTAGAAAAACTAAATACAGCTCTTGACAATATTCGTCCTTACTTAGAAGCTGATGGTGGAGATGTAAAAATTGTAGAAATCATCGATGAAAAGGAGGTTGTATTAGAATTGTTAGGAACTTGTAGTAGTTGTTCAATGTCTACAATGACCATGAAGGCGGGTATTGAACAAGCAATCAAACGTGCTGTTCCAGAGATTACAGAAGTACGTGCACTTAATGTAACACCGCCACAAGTTTAGAACACTAAATTCTTGAGGTTTGTAAAGAAAAAGGAAAAGCATCGCATTTATTTGCGATGCTTTTCCTTTTTACAGATTCTACAACCTTTTTCATACTCATAATATGAGCACCATTTTTTTACATTCACAACATAAGCTGTTTTATTAAACTTTTGTTGCATCAAACGTTGAGCAATCTCTGCTTGAGGTCTTTTGTAATAATAAGAGTCTAACACAGTATAATATCGACCATTGTTTTTATAAATTTCAGTTGACCATGGACTTACTCCATAGCGAGTTTCGTTCACAAAAGTTTTCTCAAACTTCTTTTTCTCTGTCAAAGCTCCTTCAAGTGTTTCATCACTGCTTAGAATTACAACCCACTCTTCTTTGTACCCTTCTGCATATTCTATTTGATTTTCTTTGCAAAGAGAAACCAAACCTGTTATTGTTTCACGATTGGGATAAAAACTTCGATACAAGGGAAAATCCTTTCTTAAATTTTTTATCAATGAAGAATCTTGTACCATTACTTTTTTTAAATTTCCTTTTTCAAAAAAAGTAACGCTTGTTTCTTCTGTATAAACAAACTCTACATCTCCAAGTGTATCCATTATGGAATGTTCACTTAATGAATAAGTCAGAAAATCTTTATAACCATCATTATTCAAATCAACCAACCATGTTTCTGTGGTTCCACTTGCGGATTCATATCCATAAGCATGTGCCAAGAAATACATCTTTACAAATTTCTTTTTGGGGATATCATACAACAAGTAATAAACAGGGTTTTCTATTCCTTCAGACATGGATTGTCTTACAATAAAAGCTTCTAAATCTTTAGAAACAGCAAAATGATAAGTTGCAAACAATTCATCATACTTATCATACTTCAGGTCAGAAGTATCTGCTAATGCTTTCCAAAATGCCTTTTCTGATTTCTCTATCTTCTTACCCTTAAAAGGAAAAGTTGTTGTTTCTGTAAAAGTGATACGAGCATGAGTATACACATGAAGTTTGGTAGTTTCTATCTCTTTGAAAAGATGGGCAAAAGGTATCTGTGCAGATGCGCTCAATATACTTACAAAATAGAACAATGAAAGGAGGTTCTTTTTTCTCATGGTATTAAAATAAGGTATTCAACTTAGATAATAAAACTACCTAGCAATTATAATACTCGTTTTGCACCAATAAAGTAAGAATACTTTTTTTGGTAATCATTGACTTGTGTTCCTCAATCATTGGAATATTATTTCCTTGTGAAAGGTGAAGCACCTTCCCATCACCAATATAAACACCAATATGTGCTCCAAAAGCCTCTTCCTTGTTATTATACAACATGATATCAAGTGGCTGTAAGTTTTCTTCTTTTACTTGCTGAGTAACTTGTATGTCTTCCCACAATTCTTTAGATCTTAGTTGAAGAGATTGCTTACCAAAGCTTTTCAAAAGTTCATAAACATACACTTGACAATTTGCTTTCAATGCTAAATTTTCTTGTGCTTCGCATCCAGGAATTCGAGCAAGATTATACTCTACTTTGTGAAATTTTTCAGGAATGTCTAAGGATAGTTTATTTTGAGGATAAGTTAGTAGAGGTTCTTTACAATAATTAGGTTGCCAGTTATTACTTGCTGCTACTAATACTCCACTCCTATTGCGTTTTTCTTCTTTATCAAAATCCACAAACAAATGCCACCAATCACTTCCCCAATTAAAAGATACACGATAAATGAATCGATTTTTCCAACTTTCTCCTACTTTGTCAATTTCAAGTTTATCAGCATGAGTTAATGGAATGTAATGAACAGCTTCTGATATTTCTATAATGCTGGAAAAGTTTGGCAACTCATAATACAATTTATCTCGACTAAGATCAGAAACCATCACTTTTTCTGAATCATTGATTCCATATGCCTCAGCAGATTGTAGGTATTTGATAATCTTGTATAGTTTCATAATAAGACAAGTTAGTCTTTGTTATTATATGTTTTAAGTAGTTTTCGTAAAATAGACCTACTCTTTTGATCTATGTTTCTATTGTTTACAACTAACATTGATAATTCATGTAGTTCATCATCAAAATCATTTTCTATAATCTATGTGAATTAAGGTTTTGTTGAGAAACTACAAATAATTATCTGTATTTCAGTTAGTTAACATCTACTTTGATTAGTACTATAAATATCTAACTAAAAGTAAGAATGTTTTGCTGTAAATCAGTCAGTTACACAGTTATTAAACCTAAAACTTTAAATCACTTC